>CAZTFJ010000144.1:0-7400 GCA_964612255.1 uncultured Rikenellaceae bacterium
ATGAAAAATCTGTTAAGAAAAATATAGCGTTTAATGTTCAAGGTTTAATGTTTAAGGTTTAATGTTTAATGTTCAAGGTCTAAGGAAACCCCTAAACTATAAACTATAAACTATAAACCCTAAACCCTAAACCTTTACCTACCGAAATGAAATGGAGGTAGGCTAAACTCTAAACTCTCAATCAATAAATCAACCATCAAATCAATCTCTTTAGACGCTGACAGGAGCTTCGCACGCTGTCAGGTCAACCAATCAACTAATCAACCAATCAACCAATCAATCAACCAGCCAATCACCCAATCAATCAATCACTCAATCACCCAATCCCAATGCCCAAACGCCTACTAATAATTACTTACTACTGGCCACCCGCAGGCGGGAGTGGGGTGCAGCGTTGGCTAAAGTTTGCAAAGTATTTGCGCAAGTTTGGTTGGGAACCCATTATTTACACCCCAAAAAATCCTGAGATATCACTGGTTGATAAAACTCTATATTCTGATATTCCTGATGGTATAAAGGTTCTAAATCGAAAAATTTTTGAACCATATAAAGTTTTTAGATTGCTTTCTCACCAAAAGGGTAAAATGGGGGTTGGATTTGTGTCCGAAGAGGGGAAATCGAAAGGTTTAATTAGTCGCTTCGCCCTTTGGGTAAGGGCAAATCTGTTTATTCCCGATGCGCGAATGTTTTGGGTAAAACCATCTGTTAAGTTTTTAACCAAATACCTCAAGCAGCATCCTGTTGATGTTGTGGTTTCAACAGGCCCCCCCCATAGTATGCACCTTATTGCGCGTGGGGTACAAAAAAACTTGGGAGTAAAATGGGTAGCCGATTTTCGCGACCCTTGGACCAATATCGATTATTTTGCCGATTTGCCATTAACTGCTTGCGCGCTAAAAAAACATCGAAAGTTTGAGCTGGATGTGCTGAAAAATGCAGATGAGGTTGTGGCGGTTGGCTCACAAATGCAGGAGGAGTTTGAACAGGTGGGTGGCCGTAAAGTAAACGTTATAACAAATGGCTTCGATGAGACCGATTTTCCTTCCTCTACAGCACCGCTCGATAGTCAGTTCACCATTACCCATGTGGGAACAATACCACCTAACAGAAACAGTGAACTGTTGTGGAAAGCCCTTGGCCACCTCGTAAATAGTAACAACCAAATTGCATCCCAGCTAAAAATTCAGCTGGTGGGAACTGTTGACAAGCTTGTGCTAGACCAAATTGAGAAATATGGTTTAGCCACAAATTGTAAGCAATTTGGCTATTTATCGCACGCCCAAAGCGTAGGTTTAATGCAGCGCTCACAGGTTTTGCTGCTGCTAGTTAATAATTCGGCCAACGCCAAAGGCATACTAACCGGAAAAGTTTTTGAGTACCTTGCTGCCATGCGTCCCATATTTGCTGTTGGCCCACTTGGTGGCGATGTGGAGAAGCTGCTCACAAAATCATCTGCTGGTATACTAGCCGATTTTTCAAATTACGATGATGTTTTATCCAAGTTAAGCTGGTTGTGGAGTGAGTACCAAAATGGTTTCAGTTTTTATAAGAACCATGATAGCACATCGTTTAGCCGCCAGAGCTTAACTGGCAAGTTGGTTGAATTGCTCGATTCCCTTTCGTAGTTTTGTGAGATATTCTTTTTTAAGGTTTACTTAACATTTGGTTTATTATGAGCATTGTAACAATTATTGGGGCAAGACCCCAGTTTGTTAAGGCAGGCGCAGTTAGCCGAGCGCTAAAGAGTGCTGGGCTTAAGGAGGTTATTGTGCATACTGGTCAGCATTTCGATTACAACATGTCGCAAGTGTTTTTCGATGAGATGGAGATTCCTGTACCTCACTACAATCTCGATATCCATAGCCTATCGCATGGGGCTATGACTGGCCGAATGCTCGAGGCCATTGAAAAGGTCTTGCAAACTGAAAAGCCCAAGGTGGTGCTTGTTTATGGCGATACAAATTCAACCTTGGCTGGAGCCCTTGCTGCTCAAAAACTGGGTATTCCAGTGGCCCATGTTGAGGCTGGGCTGCGGTCGTTCAACATGGCCATGCCCGAGGAAACTAACCGTATCCTAACCGATAGAGTATCTACTCACCTGTTTTGTCCAACCCAAACCGCGGTTAATAATCTTATGGCCGAAGGCTATAGCAATTTTAGCTGTTCGGTTGTAAATGTTGGCGATGTAATGCTCGATGCTGCACTGTTCTATAGCCAACAATCTGCTAAAAAATCAACAGTAATTAATACGCTTGGTTTGCAATCTGGATTTGTGCTGGGCACAATACATAGGCAGGAGAATACCGATGACCATGGCAGGCTTATGGCAATTATCGAAGCCCTAAATTCAATTCATAGCCAACAACAGGTGGTAGTGCCGTTACATCCGAGGACAAAGAAAATTATTGGGAATTTAGCGGTAAAACCTCATTTTTCCATTATTGAGCCCGTGGGTTATTTTGATATGATTGAACTTTTAAAACATTGTGGTTTGGTAATTACCGATAGCGGAGGGTTACAAAAGGAGGCTTTCTTTTTTAAAAAGGGATGCGTAACTCTAAGAGATGAAACCGAGTGGACAGAACTTGTTGAGGGCGGATTTAATATGCTGGCTGGAGCATCGGCCGCCCAAATTGTTGCTAATTATGGCCATATGGTAAACAAAAGGCTCGATTTTTCCGTTAAACTCTATGGCGCAGGTGATGCATCGTTGCGCATTGTCGAAATTTTAAAATCAATTTAAATTTTTGAATGATACAATTCTACCGTGGCGAGGAGTGGAAAGATGTTGGAGTAGCTGGTGCAGCCGGACAACGCTATGCGGTGTCGAATATTGGTAGGGTAGTAAGCTATACCGATAGCATTATTGAAGGCCGATTGCTTGGTTGTTCGCAGAACAAGGGTTACAAGCAATTCCGCGTTAGGCAAATTATTGATGAAAAACCAAAGCAGCTGGTTTTTTATGTGCATAAGCTGGTTGCTCAGCTTTTTATTTCCAAAATATCCAACGATCAAACTTTCGTAATCCATCTCGATTATCAAAAGGACAACAATAGGGTAAGCAACCTCCGTTGGGCCAACAAGCAGGAGCTAGAGGCGCATCAGAATCAAAATCCAAAGGTTTTAAGTGATCGTAAGCGCCTACAGGAACACAATAGGTTGTACCAATACAAGTTAAGCGAGACCAAGGTTAAGCTAATTAAACGTAAACTAGCTAGGCCCAAGCAAAAAACTCGCCTTAAAATGATTGCCCGAGCATTTGGCATTAGCGAGATGCAGCTACACAGAATTAAAACGGGCGAGAACTGGGGTCATGTTGAACCCTAATTTTACATTTTTTCGTATATTCGGGGGCTAACCTATCATTACTACCTATGGAATTGCTATATATTGTTGCTGCTTATCTTTTTGGTTTGTTGGCGCAGCAAATCAAACTGCCTCCTATGGTTGGCTACCTGCTGGCTGGCTTTGTTTTGGCAGCATTTGGAATCGAGTCTTCAACAACCCTGGAGTCGCTTGCCGATTTAGGCGTTACCATGCTGCTATTTACCGTTGGCCTAAAAATTAGGTTTAAGAACATTGTCTCAAAAGAGATTATTGGCGGTGGTTTTTTATATACAATACTTAGCACCCTACTTTTTACAGCAGTTGGTCTGGCTTTTGGGTACGGGTGGGTTGGCTCTCTTTATTTTGGCGTGATGCTTAGCTTTTCAAGCACTGTGTTTGCTGCCAAGGCGCTCGACGATAATGATGACCTTGGGGCGTATTACGGTAGGGTGGCCATTGGCATTCTAATAATTCAGGATATTGTTGCTGTTGCAATTCTTGGGTTTAGCGGTTTTGAAAGCCCTAGCATATGGGCCTTGGGTGTTTTGGCTTTGCCATTGCTTATCCCTGTTTTAAGCAGGTTGCTAAATCGTACTGGTCATGGTGAACTGATGTTGGTTTTAGGGGTGTTGCTAGCACTTTCGGGTTCATGGCTATTTAACGAGGTTGGCTTAAGCGGAAAACTTGGTGCGCTGGTTATGGGTGTTCTTATTGCCGAGCAAAAAAAATCCGACGAGATAGGCAAGGTACTTTGGGGCTTAAAGGAGATATTTCTGGTAGCGTTTTTTGTGCAAATTGGCCTAATGGGGTTACCCAACGGCAAATCTGTGCTGCTTGTTGGGCTTTTGCTATTGCTTTTACCACTTAAGGGTTTAATCTATTTCTTTGTGCTGAAGATATTTGGATTACGGAATAGAACCTCGTTTTGGAGCAGCTCAGTGTTGCTAAATTTTAGCGAGTTTGGGCTAATTGCTGGGGCTGGGGCTGTTTCGGCAGGTATTCTTGGTCAGGAGGTGCTGGCTTTGGTGGCATTGCTTGTGGCGGTTTCATTTGTTATTATTGGTGTTGGATACCGTTGGATGTCTGATATATACGATAAATTTTTCAGTTTTCTCGATTTGGAGAAAACCGAAAAGGTTTTGCCTGATCATTTGCCTTCATGCATTGGCAATAGCAAGTTTTTGGTGGTAGGAATGGGAACTTGCGGCACATCAACTTACGATTTTTTAAAGCGCAACAACAAGCGCGTTATAGGTGTTGATGCCGACCCAAACGTAGTGGCCGATCATCGTAAGCAGGGCCGTAGAGTAATTTATGGTAATGCTATCGATAAGTCGTTTTGGAGCAAGTGCAACCTCGACTCGCTTGATGGTATAAGCATTTGCCTGCCAGTAACTGACGAGAAACTTACAATAATTAAGAAACTGCGGAAGATAGGTTTTAAAAATAGAATAGATACCTATTGCTACTACGACGATGAAGTGCTGGCTTTGCGCAAAGCTGGTGTTTCCGATTTAGTATCGCCCTTAAAGCTTACGGGCGAGAGCCTTGCCCAACTTTTTGAACCCATAAAAAACGAGAGCGCATAGGCTCTCGTTTTTTGTGTTTGATGTTTAAATCTTATATCACCCCTAGTTTCTTGCCAACTTTGGTAAACGCCTCTACGCACTTGTCGAGATGTTCCTTGCTGTGAGCAGCCGATACTTGAACCCTAATGCGAGCTTGCTCCTTAGGGACAACTGGGAAGTAAAATCCAATAACATAAATTCCCTCGTTTAGCAGCTCGGCAGCCATAGTTTGCGATAGCTTGGCATCGTAAAGCATAACGGCTACAATGGCGCTTTGGGTAGGCTTAATATCAAAACCAGCCTCTTGCATAGCCTTAACAAAGTACTGGGTGTTATTCATTAGCTTATCATGCAGCTCGTTGCTGCTCTCTAGCATCTTAAATGTTTCTATCCCGGCACCTACTATGGCTGGTGGCATTGAGTTGGAGAATAGGTAAGGCCGTGAGCGTTGGCGTAGCAAATCGATAATTTCTTTTCGGCCAGTGGTAAATCCACCGCAACCGCCCCCAAAGGCTTTGCCTAAGGTTCCGGTAATAATATCTACCTTACCTCTAATGTTAAATTGCTCTGTAACACCCCTGCCTGTTGCCCCCACAACTCCTGCGGAGTGGCACTCGTCAACCATAATCATAGCATCGTACTTCTCGGCAAGCTCTACAATTTTGTCCATAGGAGCCACGTTGCCATCCATTGAGAAAACCCCATCGGTAACAATTATGCGGAATCGTTGTGCCTGAGCCAATTTTAGCTGCTCTTCAAGGTCGGCCATATCGGCATTTTTGTAGCGGTAGCGTTGGGCTTTACAAAGTCTTACCCCATCAATAATAGAGGCGTGGTTAAGAGAATCGGATATAATGGCATCGTCCTCGGTAAGGATTGGCTCAAAAACACCGCCATTGGCATCAAAAGCTGCAATGTAAAGGATGGTGTCCTCGGTGCCAAAATAATCTGAAATGCGCTTTTCGAGCTCTTTGTGAATATCCTGCGTGCCACAGATAAATCGAACCGACGAAAGGCCAAAGCCGTGGGTGTCCATGGCGTCCTTGGCCGCTTGTACTAATCTGGGATGATTTGAAAGTCCAAGGTAGTTGTTAGCGCAAAAGTTTAGCACTTCCTGGCCATTGGTCTCAATTTCAACGCGCTGTGGAGTAGTAATAACACGTTCGTTTTTGTAAAGGCCATCGTCTTTAATCCCCTGTAACTGTTGCTGGAGAATCTCTTGTATTTTACCGTACATATCTAATGTTTTTAATGGTTTTGAAATATCAGCTTAACAAAAGTACAGATAAATTTCTACTCCACAGAAAAATTTTTGGTAGTCATTGGGGTGCGAATGCGCAAAGCGTAAAGTAGTTTTAGTTGCTTCGCAATGCAACGTTTTATAAATGAGGGTGTAAAAAAATTAAAATTATTTGCGAATACTATTGTTTTGTGTTCTAAAATTCATACATTCGCACTTTATCAACATCTTTTTAACAGCAGAACCCTAAAAAATAGTTGTTATGCCTTATCGACGTTTGCCCAATACCGATAGCGCTCGTTTAAGAGCTCTAAAATCTGCAGTAAAAAAGGGACATGATTTACCTCCTTTCCGGTTGGCCTATAGCCAAAGCGCGTTTACTAAGGCCGACCTATTTGTAAATAGCTTTGAGAAGTCTATAGCTAATTACAAAGCGGCCTATGCAAAGCAAACCGAGCGGAGCAAGGAGTACCAAGCAGTGGCCAAAAAGGCACGGTTGTACCTGTCGCATTTTATTCAGGTGCTCAATATGACCATTGCCCGTGGTGAGCTGCCCGAAGAAATTCGTGAAGTGTACGGAATGGATATTGACGTACGGAAACTGCCAAACCTTACGGCCGATAAGGATTTGCTTGAGTGGGGTAAAAAGATAATACAGGGCGAAACCAGTCGCACCTCGCGCGGGCAGCAACCCATTACAAACCCTACCATTGCAGTGGTAAAAGTGCGCTACGAGAATTTTGCCGATGCATACAATCACCAACGAATTTTACAGCAGAATACCCAGCGAAGCCAATCGGAACTTGAGGAGCTTCGTAAAAAAGCCGATGCAATTATTCTTGATATATGGAATGAGGTGGAGGAAACCTTTAAAGATTTGCCCGACCATGAGCGTAGGGAAAAGGCTCAGGAGTACGGCTTGGTTTATGTATATCGCAAAAATGAGATTAAGGGGCTTCAGATGTTGGAGCGTAGCCTGATTGATCTAGATGCCTAATCCGGTTTTTCCACACTACCCATAGCATTATTGCTGTAAGCAAAAGGCTCATTACACCTGCCTGCCACATATCCGATGCGTTGCCAAACGTGTCGAGGTTCGATGGTATAACCTCTCTACCAATCAGAAAGTATGCAACTACAGCCAACCCGTTGTTGGCCAAATGAGCTGCTATGGGTGCCCAAATTGAGCCGCTCCACACGTATAAATACCCAAACACCATTCCTAGCAAAAGTCGTGGCACAAAACCCTGAAATTGCATATGTAT
>CAZTFJ010000145.1:0-2987 GCA_964612255.1 uncultured Rikenellaceae bacterium
ATTTGCAGTCGGCCTCAAAGTTCACCTCAGTTTTGGTGATATCGATGCCCTTTAGTAGCTTGGCAAAATCGTCAGCAGTATGCTCACAATCGCAGCTAAAGATAAAACCAACCGACTCAACACCCCTGTAGGTAAGTGCATCAACCGCCTTGGCGTTTGCCTCGGCTACGTTGCACGCCTCGTAATCTTGCCTTACCAACCAGTTGTTGGTGTTTGGGTTAACACCCCTGGTAAAGGGAAATTCACCGGGCAATGCGTGAGCATTTTTTACTTGCTCCAGATCCTCGGCGCGATAGTAGGGCTTAACGTTAAAGCCCTCCATGGTTTTCCAAACCAGCTTTTTATCGTAATCAGCGCCCTTCAGATCCTTGTTAATCACCTCTTCCCACTCCTGTGTTGATACAGGAGGAAATTCGGCGAAAAGTTTAGAATCTTTTTTGTTTTCTGCCATAACGTATTTGTGTTTGATTTAGATACGAGTGGCAAATTTACAAACTATTACACATTGAAGTGATTTTTAAGTATCAATAAATGCAAAAGGGTGTTGTGAAGCATATTTACGTATTTACCAGTAGGCTTATATCAAATTAAACCTACTGGCGCTTGCTAGCAAAAGGAACCCACACGCCTACCAGAGCAGGTATGGCTACATTCGCAAGCCAAAGCGAAGCCGATGCCAGCGTTATGGCTAACGGATTGGGCCAAATGGCTCCGATAAAAATAACGGCAAATCCGGCTTTAACGCCAGCCTCGGCCAGAGCAAAAGTTGGTACAATGCTAGAGAAAAGGTACGATACAAAAATGGCCGGATATAGATTTAGCACGCTTCCTGAATATCCAAAGAAAAACATAAGCATAACCAGCTGAGTTGAGAAGATGGCGTATCGTAAAAAGCTTACTGCTATGATTTTAATAAACATTGAACGTGATAGATGAGCATCGACAGACTCGTTGTCCATTAGCTTTGCCATTGCCTTAAATTGTTTTGCCCAAGCAAAAATATCTTTATAAAAAAATAAAAACGATAGAATAACAATTAGCAATATTGCAATAAACATTATGCTAAGCCACATCGGAACAGTAAAAGGGAAACGAAAATTTGACCAGAGCAGAATACCCACCACACCAAAAACAATTGTGGCAAGCAGCTGGCTCGTTGAGCATACCACGGCCACAGCGGCTCCGCGGGTTCGGAACTGGGGTTGTAGCATAGCAACACGCCCAACAGGATCGCCAATTCTATTGGGGGTAAAAAGGCCAACACCAGCACCGTATAACACATCGCTTAAGGCTCTTTTTACTGATTTTGAGCAGAAATTTGAGGTGGCCAGCTGCCATTTGTAGGCTTCGATTAGCCAGTTAACCATAACTAGAAGCAAAGCAATAACCATTAAATAGATATGTGCTTTGAAATGGTTGCGCTGTAAAAAACCAGATAAATTTAAACTATTGGCAGCAAATATTCGCATACCTACATAGCCATATGCTATAATTAGAACACAAATCTGCAAGTAAGATTTTAACTTTCTCTTAGCCATTAAACCAATAGTTTGGGGCTAAGTTAGCATAAAATGGGTAAAGCAGCGGCGAGTAAAATCAACTCACAGATTTTTTTCATACTTTTACTATTGCTAAATCAATACTTGCCTGCAATGAAAAGAATAGTTGTGTTTTTTGTGTTTGCATTGTTAGCTACTTCATGCCTAAATAATGCAGAGAAGGTTGAGACTGATGATTTTGATGGCGTATTAGTGGTATCGCATAAAACTGACAATACGGTTCATTTTATATGTAGGAAAACAGGTGAAACCATTAGAGTTGTAGAAACAGGAATTGAGCCACATGAGGTTGAGGTGTCGGACGATGGTAAATACGCCGTGGTTTGTAATTATGGCAACCGCGAGGTGGCTGGAAATACGCTATCGGTTTATGACATTACTGAGGGGGTTCTAATTAAAACCATTGACCTTGGAGAGCATACTCGTCCGCACGGTATGCAATGGATTGCCGGCACGCAAAAAATGTTAGTTACAGCCGAAAGCACAAATAACCTTTTGGTGGTTGATGTGGCTAGGGGAGAGGTGGAGCGTGCCATTGGTACAGAGCAACCTGTTTCGCACATGGTGGCAGCAAGTAACGATTTTAGCGTAGCATTTGTCCCCAGCATTAGAACGGGAAATGTAACTGTTATCGACCTTAAAGCCGATAGCATACTTGCACAAGTTTATTCGGGCAAAGGGGCCGAGGGTGCAGCGGTTTCGCCCAATGGGCTGGAACTTTGGGTTACTAACCGAGCCGAAAACACGCTAACAATTTTTAATACAAAAACCTTCGAAATAATTCACACACTAGAGTGTGGCGATTTTCCTATCCGCATAAAGTTTACCCCCGATGGTAATAAAGTTTTGGTGAGTAATGCCCAATCGGCCGAGGTAGCCGTGTTTGACGCCAATGCTAAGAAATTGCTATCAGAGGTAAAGCTAACTGTTCCCATCCCAGAGAATACAGACGAGGAGAGGTTTTTTGCAAAAGACTTTAAGGGTAGTTCTATCCCCATTGGGCTGGTTGTGCCCCATAATAATACAGCCTATGTGGCCAATACCAATGCCGATTTAATTAGTGAGATTGATTTGACAACTTTCGAAATTAAACGTCACTTTGCAACGGGTAAGCAGCCCGACGGGATTTCGTTTTCGCCATATATACCCAAGTTGTAGCAAGTTATGACAAGACAAAAAATAAATGACAGAACAATATCATTTTACAAATTAACAAATGAAAACCTATGAAAGTTAAGTTTGTTTTACTGCAAATTTTAGTATTTGGTTGTTTAAACTCTTTTTCTCAATTGTCAAGCAACGAATTGAAAGTTCAGGGAGAATCACACTTTTCAGTTACTCCAGAAGAAATGATTGTACATATTGATGTAAATACAAAAGATTCAATATACTCAATCTGTTCAGAAGAGTTGTTGAAAAGATACAATC
>CAZTFJ010000145.1:2997-7382 GCA_964612255.1 uncultured Rikenellaceae bacterium
ACCAATTGTTGCTGCATCCTCTTTAGTGCAAGCATAATAAACTGCTTTCGGGCGCGCCCAATAAATAGCGCCTAAACACATCGGGCAAGGCTCGCAGGAAGTATAAATTATACAATCATCTAATTGAAATTCTAACTGATGGTGGAATTGAAAAGGAGATTATAAAAACAAGGGATTTTAAAATTAAGGAAAACTATGATTGGGAAAAAGGAGTTAGAATACCTAGAGGATTCATCGGGTCAATAAATGTAATACTAACCTCGAAATACTCTCCAGAAAAGCTTAATAGCATTATTGGCACATTAAAAAACAATGACAAAGAGTTTACTTACTCTGTAAGTTTTCAATTATCTGAAAAACAAAAGAACGCACTTTTAGAAAAGTCAATAAAATTTGCAGTAGAAGACGCTACTTTGAAAGCAAAATTAATATCAGAATCTCTGAATTTAAAGCTCGTAGGGGTTAAAGAAATAAATTTTGGCTATACTCCTCCGAGGGAAGACTATTTTGCAAGTGGAGATATATTTGAGAGTTATTTTCTTGAGGATAAGGTGTCTGATGGAATTGTGTTGAACCCACAAAAAATTGAAATTAGAAAGAGCATTGGTATAATTTGGGAAGTAAAATAGTAACGTGCTACAAAAAGGGGTGTAAGCAATGTGGGGGATGACGACGCTGCGCCACGCCATCTCCCACACTTTACTACCACCAGCCATAACCTAATGTAAAAACAGTATCCTGTATGTTGTTTTCTTGGAAAGTGACCTGTATGCATAAAATCAAAAAGGATTAAGAAAATGGAAGAATTGTTGAGAGTAATATTGCCAATCGTAATTGTTGGGGTAATCGTTATTTATTGGATTATACTCCCTATCTATAGAAAAGTAACTGGTAAGTCCCCAAATAAGCCAGCACATATAAAGGAAGAGGACTTTTTTAATAAGCTATATTCGTCAACTAATCAAGATGAATTATTTGAAATGTTCGTTGCCACTAATGAAATGGACAAAGAGCAAATGTTAATGGAAAGGTTTACAGACGATTCTGTTTTACTGAAAATTATTCTTAATAGCAACAAGTGTGAGTATAAGCATTTGGCAGCCAAAAAGTTAAACAACGAAGAATCTTTTGTTAAATTGGCTGAATCGCAGGTTGATAAGGAAATAAGAATGTTGGCTTTAGATAAAATTAAGAATAATAGTGTATTGCAGAAATTGGCTCAGAAAGAAAATGATAATGAATGTTTGCTGAAAATAATTGAGAAAACGGGAGATGTAAATATACTGCCTGAAGACACTATCTTAGAATTAGTAAATCATACTAGCAACAACAAACTTTTAAGTATACTCATTTCAGGATTAAAAAGTGAAAAAGCTTTTTACACAGTGGCTAAATCGGGAATAAAAAAAGATTTTAGAGTTAAAGCTGTGAAAAGTATTTCAGATGAGGAGTCGCTTCTAAAAATAGTGCTTTCAAGCGATGGAGATGAAGTTAAACTTTGTGCACTCGACAAGATTAAGGATGAAAATAACTTGGCAGAAATATGTAAATCAAAATCGGAAAAAGAAATAAAACTTCCTGCATATCAAAATATTTCCAATGAAGAAATGTTGAAACAATTATTGTTAAAAGAAAACAATATTGAATTGTTAGTAAGTTACTTCCAGACCAATTATGAGAAATTAGAAATCTTTAAAAATGATTACGAATCAGAAAGCTCGTTGCCAATAAAACTAATATTGTTGGAGAATAGCTTTAAGGACACTGTTGAAAATTCAAAAATATTGGAAAGCATTTTTACAAAAGATGTGCTTAAGGTTTATGCACAAATTTTATCGGCAAAAACAGAAAATGAAAACTTAAAACAGGAAATTTTAAAAAGGCATAAGCAAATAAAACAGCAATGCGATAAAATAATTGAGAGGAGTGAGGATAGGTATAGTGAAGTAAGTAAGCCTGAAAGTTTAATTGAATTGGTTGATATATTCAGTTCCTATAAAGACCTTTTTGTCACCTTTAAAAATCCTGAATCAATGGTTCAGTTTTTATCATTGTACAATGAATATTCGGGTATTTACGATATTGGTGATTACTTTTACTCAGAAAGGGACAAATTCTTAGATGACTATATTGCAAGCAATAACCTTACTGAAATGACACAAGTTATAACGGAGGAACGATATGATATTAGGAAGTTGGATTTTGAGGGAACACCTAGTATTTATGATCTGCTTAAAGAAACTCTAGAATTAAGTGATTGGTGGAGTGAGGCTGTTGTTAAAGCTTGGTTTGCGAGTTTAACATTACATTTTGTTGATAAAACTCAATCATATTTCCCTCAGTTTATTATTGAAATGACAAAAGGATTGGTTCCTACAGTTACCGATAATTTTGGGAAAAGAGTATTTAACTTTTTTGTAAACACGAATTTTAGTTTCTTAAGTGATGAAAAATCTGATGAATATTTTCAGGAAGATTTTCTTAATTACCAAGGTGAATACGTATGGCAACAATTTGTGTAAGCAAAGGCAGAAAGAGCGCTTTTTTTCGTTTTGTAACCCGCGCAGACTGCGCAGCGGTTTCATAAGAAATTACTACGCTTCTGTCAATTTACTATTAATGCAAATTTACCCAAACTTAGAAAAACAAAGTATATGAGTAAAGCCAACAGGAAAATTCGAATATCGTATTTGCAAGCCATTAAAAAAGCGAAGCATTTCCTAAATAAGGAACTTTGGAGTATCCATATTCGCGATTATCCACTATCCACAAGAGTGGGCATACATGCTATTAGGGTTGTGATGCTTGCTTACCGAGGTTTTGTTGAGGATAGGGTGTTGCTCAGGGCATCGGCACTAACTTACTATACCCTTATGGCCATTGTGCCTGTGCTTGCCATGGCATTTGGCATTGCCAAAGGGTTTGGGCTTGATAAGTATTTGGAGAAACAGCTTTACGATAACTTTCAAAATCAACAAGAGGTTATTGACCAGCTAATAGGTTTTTCTACTAAGCTGCTCGACAATACGGGCGGTGGAATTATGGCTGGGATTGGTGTAATTGTACTTTTTTGGTCGGTGCTAAAAGTATTTGGGCAAATAGAGCATTCTTTTAATGATATTTGGCAAGTTGCCAGTCCCCGGTCGTTTTCCCGAAAATTTGCCGATTACCTCTCGATGATGGTTGTTGCCCCCGTGCTGCTAATTGCTGCCAGCGGTATGAATGTTTTTATTGCAACCCAACTCGATAAGCTTACCGCAAAAATTGAGCTGCTTAGCTACGTTACCCCAATAATAATGTTTTCGCTTAAGTTCTTGCCTTACTTTATAATATGGGTTGTTTTTGCCATGCTTTACGTGGTAATGCCCAATACCAAAGTAAAACCCTTATCGGGAATTGTGGGAGGAATTATTGCCGGGTCGGCATTTATAGTTACGCAGTGGGTTTATATTGAGTTTCAGGTAGGCGTTTCGAAATACAACGCCATTTATGGTAGCTTTGCTGCCCTGCCTCTTCTATTGATATGGCTGCGGGTAAGCTGGCTAATTGTGCTTTTTGGTGCCGAGATATCATTCTCACACCAGAACCAAACGCTTTACGAGTTTGAAACCGAGACCGAAACCATAAGCGACGATTCCAACACGGCACTCTCTATCCTTTTGCTTAACTGCATTATTAAAAGATTTGTAAACGGGGAGCCGCCGCTTATTGCTCAGGATCTCTCGAAGGAACTGAAACTCCCTATTCGCTTGGTTCGATCGCTACTCGACGGGCTGGTTAACTGTAATATATTATCTAGGGCTTACACAAAACAGCCTAAGACTCCTGCTTTTCAGCCTGCTCAGCATATCGATAAGCTAACCATTGCATTTGTAATTCAGAGTCTTGAGGGTTATGGTGCCCATATAACGCTTGATAACCCAACGCTCGAACGTATAAACGAAATTCACGAAGAATTTTCCAATGGCATAAGAACATCGTCCCAGAATATATTGGTGAAGGATTTGTAATATTTTTAGTCAAGGTTTCACTTAAAGTGAAGCCTTGACTTATATTGATTCTATTCGTATCTCAATGCCTCCACCGGATTCCTCCTTGCCGCCAGCCAGCTCTGCCAGCTAACCGTTAGCAACGCAATGGTCAAGGCCAACAACCCCGCCAGCGCAAATACCCACCAGCTAAGCGGGGTGCGGTAGGCAAAATTCTGTAGCCACTTGTCCATGGCGTAGTAGGCAATGGGGGTGGCAATTACAAAGGCAATGGCTACCCACACAACGGTAGTGCGAATAAGCATGCTAACAACTTGTAAGGTTGTAGCACCATTTACCTTACGGATGCCTATCTCTTTAATCCTATCGCGGGTAATAAAAATGGTTAGGCCTAGT
>CAZTFJ010000146.1:0-2259 GCA_964612255.1 uncultured Rikenellaceae bacterium
ATAATTCTCTTTTTTTTGGTAGATTTTGTAATGTTGTTAACTACAGGGTTTTTCTGTTCTCAAGTTTACTCTCCTGTGCAATTATTTTAAGGTTTATTGATTTTATTATTCTATCAATTAGTTCGTTGTGATCCGATTTCCATTTGTGGTCGGTAAAATTTTTAGCGTTAATGGCAACTACCAGCTGTTTGTCGGGTGCAATAAATACGTACTGATCGCCATAGCCTGCAGCAAAAACCAATGGGTTGCTATCGTACTGTGGTTTAATCCACCAGTGGTAGCCATAGCCAATGCTATCGGCCGGTATCGTTTGGGTTATTGATTTATTTATCCACTCCTTTGATATGATTCTTTTGCTACCCCATTTCCCTTGCTCCTGAACCAAAATGCCAATTTTGGCCATATCGCGAGTTGTGAGGGAAAGCCCTCCCCAGGCGGGCTCGCCATTGTTGGGGTAGGTGTCCCAGTGATATTTGTTTATTCCTAGTGGATTGAGCAGATTTTCTTCAACAAACATCTTAAAATCTTGTCCCGATGATTTTTCTACAATCTTCTTAATCAGGTCGGAGCAGGCACTGTTGTAGTTAAATTTTGTGCCCGGTATGGTATCCATAGGTAGCTGTAAAATAATTGGGATCCAATTTTCGGGGTTTTGGCTAAGCTCAATTAGCGGATTACCTGCGTATGAGTAGTGTATGGTCCACTCGTCCCACTTAAGTCCGCTAGTTTGCTCAAGCAGATGTTTAAGGGTGATGCTTTGCTTTAAGCTGTCATTATCGAAAATATGCTTGTATGCTGGAAAGTAGTCCGATATTTTTACGTCAAGCGAGGGTATTAGCCCTTTATCCATACAAATGCCTACGGCAAGCGATGTAACGCTTTTGGTTACAGAGCTAATTGGGTGTAGGGTTGATGCCTGAGTAAAACCAAAATACGATTCGTAAGCTATTCTGTGGCCGTGGTATATTAATAAGCTTGATATTTTTCCGTATTTGTCGTTGCGAATGTCGTTTGTTATTTTTTCTAGAGAATCGGCATAAATAACTTTTGATATGTAACGCTGCGAAAACACTTGTGAGCCCAAAATGGCTTGGGATAGCACGAAAAGTAGCGTGAAAACGATTTTACTTTTTTTCATGGTTAAAAATTATTGGCTACAATTAGTACATAAAGTTATGTATTATGCAGTAACATTCACAAGTATTTTGCCTTGCATCTGCATAATAAACCTAAAAGTAACCAATAATGTTCACCACAAAATTGGTTGCGCTAAAATTTATGTAATGATATTCAGCGTTATAAATTCTTAAATGCTTCTTTAAGTTTGGCCAGAGCAAGTTCAACCGTTTGGCTGGGGCAGGCAATATTCATGCGCTGAAAACCGCTACCATTGTCGCCAAACATTTCGCCTGCGTTAAACCCTATACCAGCTTTACTAACCAGAATATCTTTTAGCTCGTCGTTGCTAAGGTTGTAAGCCCTAAAGTCGAGCCAAAGTAAGTATGTTCCTTCGGGTTCAATTAGTTTTACTTTTGGTAGTTCCGATTTTATAAAGTCTTTAACTACTTGTGTGTTATGTGTAAAGTAATTTAGTAACTCGTTTAGCCATTCTTCGCCTTGGGGTGAGTATGCGGCTTTTGTGGCTTCAAATCCAAATATGTTACCGTGCCAAGTTCCGTTGCGTTGGGCTTGTAGGTTGTATCGTTTAAGTAGCTGGCTGTTTGATATGGCTATCCATGCTGTGGCCAGTCCTGCAATGTTAAAGGTTTTGCTGGCCGATCCAAACGTGATGGTTTTGTCGGCAATTTCGGTCGATAAGGTTGCAAGCGGAGTGTGCACGTTGGGGTGAAAAACCAAATCGGCATGAATTTCATCGGCAACAATAAGCGCATTGTGCTTAAGGCATAGATTGGCCATTTTTAGCAACTCTTCTTTTGTCCATACCCGGCCAACTGGATTGTGCGGCGAGCAAAGGATAAATAGTTTTACGCCTTGACTTAGCTTGGCTTCAAAATCTTCAAAATCGATATGGTATTTACCGTTTTCTAATACCAGAGGGTTGGTTACCAGTTCACGTCCATTCTGCTTTACTGCATGTGCAAATGGGTGGTATACGGGTGTTTGTATCAATATCTTATCGCCCGTGTTGGTGTATGCTTGTACAGCGTGATTTAGCCCGGCCACAATACCTGGACAGTACGATAACCATTCGGTTTCAATTTTCCACTCAAAGCGTTTTTGCAACCACCATGCAATGGC
>CAZTFJ010000146.1:2269-7378 GCA_964612255.1 uncultured Rikenellaceae bacterium
GTTGTACTCGTTGTCTTGCAGGGTGTAACCCAGAATTGGGTGCTGAAGCCGTTTTTGCAACCGTTCAATGATGAAGGGTGGAGTGGCAATGTCCATATCGGCAACCCACATAGGGAGCACGTTGGGGTTGCCAAAAATCATTTCACGCTTATCGTACTTAATTGTTGATGTTCCCTCTCGGGAGATCTCAGTTGAAAAATCGTACTTCATGCCAAAAATCTTTTTTTAGGTGATAAAAAAAAGTTCTCATCACTTAGCTATGCCAAACGATGAGAACTCGAATGAAAATAATATGTGACGTGCTACTTTGTAAGCTCGCTTAGCTGGGTAAATGAGTTGTCAACGGTTGAAAGCAAGTCGCTGTATATAGCTTTGTAATGCTGGCGGGTTTGCTTCTTGTCCATCGCTTTGTCGGGGTTGTTTACCCTTTGGAAAAAATCGTTACGCTTGTTCACAACATCCTCAATAATGCTTACTACCTTGTCCTTATTGGCTTCGTTATGAAGGTAAAGGTAAGTGTAGCAGTCGGAGATTACCTCGCTTACAAGGTAGTCGATATCCTTCTTAATGTTTCTTTTGCTTGCCATAGCTGTTTCTGTTTTGTTGATTTTGAATTTAGCTACAAAAATATGAAAAGATTACGAATAAATATGGTTATTGAGAAAATCCGTTTTAAAAAACTGCTAAAAATATCTATATTGCAGTGTTTTATGGAATTTTAACACATTTACACATGGACAGGGCACAGGTAGTTAGCAAAACCATTTCCACTTTCAATTCGTTACGGAGTAAGGCTGCAGAACTTTTTGCCGAGGAGAATATTATTGGCCATTCGGATTTGATGATTGAGGAGTTTTTTGAGGCTCAGTTCAACCCTTTTGTAAGGGATGTGCATAAGGCTATTATGGATGTTCCTGCTAACGATTACACTATTATTGCTATTGAGCAATGGGTTAAAGCGTTGGCTAGGCAAGCTGAGCAGCTCGAGAGTGGTAACCATAAATTAGAGCATGCCGAGGCTTTTTACATACATCAGAAATATATACCTGTACTAGCAAATGAGCTCAACGATGCAAAGCTAAAGTTGCTCGAAAAGCTATTTAGCGATGAATCGCATCAGGTTAGCGATGAGGGGAGCAAGCTGGTTGAGCAAAAAAGTAATCTAAAGCCTGCTGGCGTAGCCTGTTTTCTTGCACAACTCATGAATTTTGGGGTTGTTAGAACCGATATCCCTACCGAAACTTTGCTAAGCATTTTGGCTCCGGTGATGGGGTATTCATCTGAAGAAATTGAAGGGAGTTTATTGTTTGATAAGGAGAATCATAGGTTTACCGCCAAAGCAAATGCTCAGGAGTTGGAAGCGTTGGCAAAAGTTGTTCGATCTATGGCTGCACTAATTGAGAATCAACTTTCTGTTACGTTAAAGCAAGGCGAATAGGAGCAAAACTAATTGTAAGGTATGCAGCGGTAGTTGAGATTTATGTCGGGTAGTTCAAAAAGCACCATCCCCTCGTTAAGCAAATCTTCATCATCTTCTTGGTAGTTCCAAATTACTTCAACATCAACACCGTTGTGCTTAATGTTGGCCACTTTCTTCATTATCTCTCTAAGGTATTTGTACGATGATGAGTTGATATACTTAAAGTTAAGGTCAACTATAATTTTTTGTTCTTCTTTGGCAACAGTTTCTTGATGAAACTCATCGAGCCAATCCAGGATGTCTTCGTAAAACTCCTTAGCGTTTTCGGGGTGCGAAATACCAGATATTGAAAATATATTGGTAGCCGGATCGAATACAATCTCGGGGGTATCAATGGCTGCCTCTATTTTTAGTGGTTTCATAACTATTCTGATGTAAACTTCACTTCAAAGATAGGGATTTTGCTAAGAACTAGTCAATTTGTTGCGCAACGATTTGATTAACGCAAATATTAGTATGCTAAACTTTTGTTTTGCAGGGGTGAAGTGTGAATGGTTTTGGCAATCAAGTTGTTAATGGGTTGCCTTTGAGGGTAAAACTCGCCCAAGCACATTGGTGATATCTTTAAGTAGGTATGGTTTAGGTAAGTAATCGTTAAAGCCACTTTCAAGAATTCTTTTTGAATCATTTGCCATGGCAAATGCTGTTTGGGCAATTATTGGGGTGTTGGGGTTGCCAATGGTTCGTAGCTTATTTAGCACCTCGTAGCCGTTGCCATCGGGTAGCTGGATGTCGAGCAGAACCAAATCGAGCGATTGCCAGTTCTTTTTGTACAAATCGATTGCTTCCTTTGCGTTGGTGGCAATTAGGTATTTAATACTAAGCTTGTCTAAGTATTTGCTTAGCAGGTTTCGTGACGCGGGATCATCCTCGCATATTAGGGCATTTATCCCTTGGAATGAGATGGTATTGTCAGGTTTTTGTAAAGCACCATTAGTAACTTTTACTCCCAGCCCAGAGCTGCTAGCTGGTATTGTAAAGCGGAAGGTTGTTCCTTGGCCTTGTTCCGATGAGAATGTTATGTTTCCCCCCAGCATTTCAACAAGGTTTTTAGATATTGCTAGCCCTAAACCAGTACCGGGGTATAGCTTTTGCTCGCGGCGTTCAATTTTAACAAATCGCTTGAATAGATTTTTTTGGTGTTCCTTTGGGATGCCAATACCCGAGTCGGAAACAAAAAACTCAAGCGAGTCTCCAAGGATTTGGTAACCAAATTCAATGGTGCCCAATTCGGTAAATTTCACCGCATTATCTAAAAGGTTTCTTAATATCTGGCGAAGCCTATTCACATCGGTTTTTACTACCAAGTTGTTGTTTGCGGCAGGATAGCTAGCCAAAATGTCAATTTTTTGTTTCTCCGGCTTTGTTGTTACAATCTGTTTGTATGTGCTTTCAAGCGATTTTAACTCGCTAATAATGTTGCACTCGGTAATCTCGAGTTTTAGCTGCCCGGCTTCAATCTTGGCCAAATCAATAATATCGTTAATTAACCGAAGGAGGTCATACGAACTGTCAATAATTACATCAATATAATCGTTATCGGGATTGTTGGAGTTGCTATTTTTGTTGTGAAGCAGCTCAGAGAAACCAATAATTGCATTGAGTGGTGTACGGATTTCATGGCTCATATTGGCCAGGAATGCACTTTTTAACTTGTCGTTTTCTTCGGCCTTTTCTTTGGCCAGCTTAAATTCCATAGTTCGCTTTTCTACTATGGCTTCTAGGTTTATGTTTTGCTGCTCCAACTCATCGGCTTGCTTTTCAATCTCTGCCTTTTGCTTCTCAATCTGTTGCTTTTGGTACTCTATGGCTTCATTTTTCTCATGTAGCAGCTTGTTGGCCCTTCGCTTTATTTTGTTCGATCGTGTAAGCAGTACGAGTACAATAATGCCCAAAAAAACAGTTGTTAATGAGAGGTGAAGCCAACGTTTCTGACCAACTATAAGCTTTTGCTGCTCTGCCAATACTTGCTCCTGCTTGTCAATTTGATGCTGTTGGTTCAGCATTCTTTCTTGCTGTTTTAGCAGGATGTTGTTTCTCTCGTCAATCTTTTTTTCTTGATCCTCGAGCCTGGAGCGTTGCTCATTTACCTCGTTGCGCTGCTTAGAGAGCATACCCAAATTCTTTTGCAGAATTTCTTGCTGGTATATTACTTCGGTCGATAACGAGTCGAGAAGTCGATGTTGCTGGTTAAGCAATGTTTGTTGATAGGTAAGTTCAACCTGCTTGCTTGCAATTTCTTGCCTTTGGCTTTTTATTCTGTTGGCTTGCTGCGCAATAGTGTTTTGTTGCGAGTCAATTATTGCCTCAAGTTCTCGTGCTTGGAGGCGGAACTGCTCTGCCTTTTCCCTTTCACTGCGCAATACTTTTTCTTGTTTTTCGTATAGTTCAGCCACATCAACCCTTGAGCCACCGCGTATGAGCAGCTGTGGGGATATAGAGAGACCCTTGTATTCAATGTTTTCTCTGTTTAGTTCAAAGGAAATGCTGGTTCTACTTTCATCAATATAAACAAGGTTAATCATAACTCCTTTGGGCAATTTGCTCTCTTCGGTTATCACAAGAATAGGGTCTTGGGCAACATTTTTTATAATTCTTTCTTCGTAAATCATTTTTTGTTGATCAACAAAGATTATTTGGGGGAGAAAGGTTGTGTCGTAATTGGCGTTATTGGCATAGCTAACTGCGGTGGGTTTTCCCTTTATGCTTCGGAGCGAGAAAACCTCCGAAAACTGCTGTTTTAGCTGCTCGTTATCGCTTATAAGTAAAACTCGGAAAGTGTCTATATCGCTTTCGTTGGGCCAGCTAATATTTAGGGCAAACTGATAGGTAAAGGCTGCCCTTAGGTTTGCATCGGTAATGGTTTGAGCGCTTAGGTAACCGCTGTAAAACAGGGCTATTGAAATAAAAATATGTTTTGCAATGCGTATTAACACTGGGTTCGTATTCGTTTTGTTTGTCTATTTGTTTTGCTATTCAAATTTGTTTGTAAGTCAATGTTTTACGCTATATGATAATGTTTTCTGTAGTTGCAATTGATGCCATTTGTGTGGTTTCTGTAATTGAATTCAGAAATATCTTAGCGTTAAGGATACTCTCAAATATAGTAAAAAAGCATTAACTTTTTTAACAACAATTTATTTTGTCATTCACATTGCTCGTTTTTCATCCTAAAGCATATGTGGCTTACTCTGTTTTTTGAGTTTAATCTATGCCTGAATGTGTTTCATGTAAATTTAATTGAATTTATAATCTATCCGCCTTTACTTTGTACTTTTGTAAGCCTTTTAATCATCTGGCTATTTGGTTGCTTTGGAGATAAGAACTTCTCTGATGATTTATTTAGAAAAAGTGATGTTGCTTCGAAGCTTGCTAGCAAAAATGTAATATATTTATGGGGATAAAGTCATCTTTCAAACCAGATTATTGATATGTTTTGTAAATCATATTATTACGTTTGTTTGTTATTTTTTACACTATGCTTTTGTTCGTCAATAAATGCGCAGGAATCTGATTCGTTAGAAATTGTTGATTTTTCACTAGATCAACTGCTGAACATAAAGATAGAGTCGGCAGCGAAGCAGGCACAATCTATTACCGATATCCCCTCAAGCATTGTGATTGTTTCT
>CAZTFJ010000147.1:0-4405 GCA_964612255.1 uncultured Rikenellaceae bacterium
CCTTTTCAAGGGTATTTTTAGCAACGGTATAAACGTTGCTGCGGGCGAGGAAATTTCCTTTTGTTTGCTTTAAGATTTTTTTCCTGCGAGCCCTAGATGCTACTGCATTTACTGAACGTGGCATAATTTTTTACTTTTCGAATGATTAGCGTTCCGATATAATCGAAAACTTTTTAGCTAAGGCATTCTGTTAATAAATCAAATAACTTCAAAATAAAGCGTGATCTTACTTAAGCGCCAACAACTTCATAATGTTGTTAGTATCGGCCTTACTAACCAAACCACTATGCGTAAGATTACGCTTTTGCTTGGTAGTTTTTTTAGTAAGGATATGGCTCTTGTAAGCGTGCTTCCGCTTAATCTTCCCAGTTCCGGTTAAAACGAAACGTTTTTTTGCACCGGAGTTTGTTTTTACTTTAGGCATTCTCCTTAATTTATATTTGGTTAAAAAAAATCAATTCTTCTTTTTGGCTGCTTTGGGCGAAATGAACATTATCATTCTTTTACCCTCTAGCTTTGGAAGTTGCTCAACTTTACCCACCTCTTCGAGGTCTTGGGCAAATCTTAGTAGCAAAATTTCGCCTTTCTCTTTAAAGAGTATGGTACGCCCCTTAAAAAACACGAAGGCCTTCACCTTGGCTCCATCCTCAAGAAATTTTTCGGCATGCTTTAACTTAAAGTTGTAATCATGCTCATCGGTATTGGGGCCAAAACGTATTTCTTTAACTACTACCTTTTGGGCATTGGCCTTAATTTCCTTTTGCTTCTTTTTTTGCTGATAAATAAACTTCTGAAAATCGATAACTCTACATACTGGCGGATCAGCCTTGTCGGAGATAAGAACTAAATCCAACTCCATATCGTTGGCAAGTTTTCGCGCCTCCTCAATGGACATCACACCAGCATTATCGATATTATCGCCTACCACGCGAACTACCCTTGCGCGAATCTGTTCGTTTTTAAGGTATTTGCTATCTTGCTCTCTACCTCTTCTGATTCTTGGTGCTGCTATACTGAAACCCTCCTTTATTTAGTTAGTAATATTTATATTTATTGCTTACGCTTCAATTTGTTTTTTCACTTCAGAGGTCACAAAATCGGCAAATTCTTCTAATTTCATTTGGCCTTTATCGCCTTCACCCTGAATACGGAGCGACACCATATGATCGGTTGCCTCCTTTTCGCCAACTATCAGCAAGTAAGGAATACGCTTTAACTCATTGTCCCTAATCTTCTTACCTACTTTTTCGTTGCGGTCGTCAATCAGGGTGCGAATATCGTAATTATTTAAGTAATCAGCAACTTTTTTTGCGTAATCGTTGAATTTTTCGCTAATGGGCAACACTACGGCCTGATCGGGAGCTAACCATAGAGGGAATCGACCACCTGAGTGCTCGATGAGCACTGCAACAAATCGCTCCATCGATCCAAAGGGTGCACGATGAATCATAATGGGTCTGTGGCGTTTATCGTCGGCACCAATATACTCGAGGTTAAACCTCTCTGGCAAGTTATAGTCAACCTGAATTGTTCCCAACTGCCACTTGCGGCCAATGGCATCTTTTACCATAAAGTCGAGCTTTGGGCCATAGAATGCAGCCTCGCCAAGCTCGGTGGTTGTAGTTAAACCTTTCTCGCGAACAGCCTCAACAATAGCCTGTTCTGCCTTTTCCCAATTCTCATCGCTACCAATATACTTCTCCTTATCGTTAGGGTCGCGCAACGAAATTTGTGCTGTAAACTCTTTAAAATTTAAAGTATTAAAGATATACAATACGATATCGATAACTTTAACAAATTCCTCTTTAAGCTGATCGGGACGGCAGAAAATATGAGCATCGTCCTGAGTAAAACCCCTAACCCTGGTTAAACCGTGTAGTTCACCACTCTGCTCGTAACGGTAAACCGTTCCAAATTCGGCCATCCTAACGGGTAAATCTTTGTAAGAGCGAGGTTTGGTTTTATAAATTTCGCAGTGATGAGGGCAATTCATGGGTTTTAGCAAAAACTCCTCACCTTCGGCTGGAGTATGAATTGGCTGAAACGAGTCCTTTCCGTACTTGGCATAGTGACCCGAGGTTACATATAGTTCCTTTTGTCCAATATGTGGCGTAATAACCTGCTCGTAACCATACTTTTTCTGAACTCGCTTTAAAAATTGCTCCAATCGCTCGCGAAGCTGAGCACCTTTTGGCAACCAAAGGGGTAAACCTTGGCCAACGTTTTGCGAAAATGCGAAAAGTTCTAACTCTTTCCCAATTTTTCGGTGATCGCGCTTTTTAGCCTCCTCGAGCATAACCAAGTATTCATCGAGCAGCGATTTTTTGGGAAAAGATATTCCGTAAATTCGGGTTAGCTGCTTATTCTTCTCGTTACCACGCCAGTATGCTCCTGCTAACGATAGGAGTTTGAACGATTTGATATAGCTAGTATCGGGAAGGTGTGGGCCACGGCAAAGATCGGTGAAATTTCCCTGCGAGTAGAAGGTTATAGTACCATCCTCCAAATCGCTTATAAGTTCGACCTTGTATGGATCCCCTTTTTGCGAATATGTTTCAAGCGCTTCGGCTTTTGATACCGATTTGCGTGTTATCTCCTCCTTGGCCTTAACAATCTCCATCATCTTTGCCTCAATCTTTGGAAAATCGGCATCGGAAATTGAATACTCGGCAAAATCGATATCGTAATAAAACCCATTCTCAATGCTAGGCCCAATACCTAGCTTTACGCCAGGGTACAATGCCTCAATGGCCTCGGCCATAAGGTGAGCAGACGAATGCCAAAAGGCATGCTTTGCCTCCTCCTCGTCCCACTTATGCAGCTTAATTGAAGCATCAGTATTGATAGGACGCGTTAAATCCCACAGCTCATCATTTACGGTTATCGACAGAACCTCTTTGGCTAAGCGGTCTGATATATTTTTGGCTATCTCTAGCCCAGTAATGCCCTTGGAAAACTCCCGAACATTACCATCGGGAAAAGTTATCTTAATCATATTAATAATGTGTTGAAAAAACGAGTGCAAAGTTAATCATTATTATTGAATTAACAGGGAGTAGCATACAAAGTTCAGCATAAGGCAAAATTAATCTCAAACAAGAGGGCGATTATGCATTGTCCTCTTTACGAACTGCATGGACTGCATAAAACCGAGGATAGAAGAACCTGAGGATTGGCCTAAATCCAATTTGGTATGTTGGAGCCTTCCATTTCTCGCTATGGGTTATCTCCCACCCTGCCTTGTTAAGTAGCATTTCGAACTGCCAGGGCTCAAACTCATGGTAATGCCAATCGTACTTATCGTTTAAATTACGATACGATTTAGCAAACCAAAGCCTAAGCGGAACTGTTGCGACTAAACGGTTTGCAGGCAGATTCTTTAATAACATATATGGTGAAACCAAGTGTTCGAGAATTTCGAAAGCGGTAACAACCTCGGTGCCTGCGTATTTGGTCAATAGTTCTGGTGTAAGATCTAGATCCTCACCCTGGGTGTTTTGAACGTTGTAACCAAGTGCTTTAAACTCTTTAGAGAGTTCATTTTCAATACCTAAATCGAGAATGCTACTACAATTAGGTTCAACCTTTTTAAAAAAACTTATGGTTTTTTGAAATCTTTTACGCTTGAGCTTTGAGGTGTTCATTAGTTATTGTTTTTGTTATGTCAAAATTAGCGAAACAAAATCACATAACAAAGATTTTTAAAGCAACACAGGTTAAACTTACTTCATTGCAACGACAAACACTTAATATGTTATGTAGCATATTAACTTCACAAACACAACAAATAATTAGTTACGCAACACATTCAAATATTATCTACAGAAATTGATTAATAGGGACTAACAGTTAACAACAATTTATGGGAAGATATCTTTTTACAAATCAACAAATTTTAAATTGCAAAAAATAGTTTGTTATTTTTCAGAAAATTTATTATAACTTTGAAGTACAAAAAACAAAATCAACTAAAAACAACTTATTTTATAGTTTTTAAAGCTATATGCTAAGTAACAAAACAATTCTTTAACTTAACCTAAAAACAACTCTATGAGAAAAAAAATCCTTTTGTTTCTAACCGCGATTTTCTTGCTGGGTAGCACAAGCGTGTTCTCTCAAGGTCAGGGAGGAGGGATTACCGCCGAGTTTAACGGTAATCTTTTCGAACAAGACGAGATCCTGATAACACCTACCTACCTAAAAGCAAGGTATTTCATCAATGATGAAATAGCGGTAAGGCTCAGCACATGGGCTGAATTTTACAGCCACCAGAATGTGCCTGAGTCCACGTTAAACTTCTTCTCCATTGCAGCCCGCCCGGGCGTTGAGTATCACTTAGCCTCTGAGGCAGGTGTGTTTGCTGCATACGTTGGAGCCGAGATCATTTTCGACTATGCGGAGCACA
>CAZTFJ010000147.1:4415-7290 GCA_964612255.1 uncultured Rikenellaceae bacterium
TCCCGAGAGTTATTTGTGCTGTTTGAAAGAAAGGTTGATACTTTTAGGTGTTGGTGGCCTGGTTGGCGGTGCCGATATTTACATTGGCGGCTCGGCATATGTTGGCACTGAAATAGGCTTTGCCTACAAGTACACCAATCACGCCGAGGTTTTGTACGGAACTGAACTGTTCCTAGGCCAATCGAAAACCTCACAGTTTTACATTGATCTAAGTCGGGTTGTCCGCATAGGATTCATGATTAAGTAGTCCAAAACCTTAACTTAAAAACAGTTTAAATATGAAAAATTATACTCACAAGCTATTCGGAAAGCTCGGCACATGGCTCATGATCTTGCTATTTATATCGGCAGCGCCATTTGCTAAGGCTCAAGAGCTGGGAAACATCATCCAGTTTCTTGATGAAAATGATAATGTTATCACCCAATCTCATACGGGTGACAAAATTACGGTGGAAGTTGAAACCACCTCGGGTACTTTTGAAACAACCATCAGCAGATATATGGTGGTGAACCAAGAGTTTTTAAATACCGGAGGGGCAAGTGGACTTAGTTTCCCCGTTACAGCGGTTACTACAGCAGGCGACCCTGTTGTTATAAGCGTTGAAGCAACAGTACCTCACAACCATTTAGACCATGGCTGGAACGACCTTTATGTAATTTACAGAACAGAAGGAGCCAGTTTTGTGTTTGGTAACGCCCCACTTAACCAAAACATTATTACCGATAATGATACTGAATACATCGGTGGATATTTAGAAAATAGTTGGGATACCAATTGGGAAGATTGGGCAGTTATGGATCAACAAGGGGCGCGAGAAATTATCTCAGAACCCTTTAACGTTCATACCATAACCAACAGTGCCATAGCGTTAGAAATTAGAAGAATCTCCACCGAACCCGCTCCATCAAACGCTAAAATACTCCTTGAGTACTCTAAGGATGGCGAAACATGGACAGCCTTTAAGGAGATACCACTTGATATGGGCACCGCGTTTACCCTTAAAGAGTACGATTTGGTTGCTGCAATGGAATCGGAAAACACTCAATTCCGTCTTCGCCAGCAAAGCAACACCTTTGTTAGCGGCGACCATGGTTGGTATGTAAAGAATTTCAACCTAACTGTTCCGGCTTCTGACAACAATTACGTACAGTCAAATTCTGGTAGTTTCGAAATTTTTACTCCAACGTACGACGTTGCATTAACCAACCCAGGAACGTATGATATTGGCGCAAACGTATCGGTTACCATTACCAATGTGCTTGGAAAATTCCCCGATAACACCAAATTTGAAAAGTATATCCAAAACGATTGGACTGGCGACAAGTATCATGAAGGCGTACTTACCACAGCACCTGTTGAGGATGCAACATTCACGGTTAAGGCTCCCTTTATACTTAACCCAACATCACTAAACCAAATTACCCTAAGAGCCGAAAATGCATAAGGTTACATTTATCAATCCACTACAGCCACCGTCTCAACAAACCAAGTTAAAATTGCTCTCGACGAGATTGCACTCACCTCACCCATTGAAGATGGTGGAGTGGAAAAAACATCTCCGGGTAAAGAGATAGTAGCCAAGTACACCATTACCGGCGAGTACCCAAAAACCAACATGGAGGTGGTGCTAGAGTATGAATCGGGTGGCAATTGGTTTCCATTAACAAGCGCTGCACCAGCAAACTCTGGTACGCAAGGTACGCTAACTGCAAACCTACCATTCATGGATCTTGGCACAAACCTGCCAGTTAGGGTTCGCTTAACCAATACCGATGTTATTGGTTACCAAAACCAGGTGATTGACCGCAATAATAGTAATTACGACGTTGGGCAGTACACTTTGGTTGAAGGCAGCCGTTTTGGTTTCCAAATATATGGGGAGGTTCTCGAAACCCAAGATGTTTCCATTGAATACTCTATTGATAATGGAACAACTTGGGAAGTTATGGACTCAAAAGCAGTTACAGCCGGTTTCGAAGGTTTCATATTCCACTATGCTGTAGATCTGTTCAATGTACCTGAAGCAGGCAATATACGATTCCGCTCTGCACAAAGCGGGGAGATGGGGACAATTGATGCCCAAGTTATTGGCCATAGGCTAGAGCAGCCAATTGAAATACCAGAAATTACAGACCAACAAACCATTGGCTTAATTAACCCCTCGTTAACCTTTAGCAGTATGCAAGTGGTAAACGAAGAGGATTTGGTAAACGGCTCGCAGTATCTATATGGAACGGAATACTCCATAAAGTACACTACCAATGGATTATGGCCTGCCGATACATACTTTGCTTTTGTGATTGAAAAAGACGACAACTTCCTCCTTTTAACCGAAAGCAATGAGCAAGGCGAAAAAACTGTTCAATTCACTATACCAACTAAAGAGGAATTAGAAGCCCATTTTGGCACCCAGTTTGGAGCCAATGAGGATATTAACGTGAAGGCCTACGCATACTCACAGCACCAAGATTTTGGCGGGTACGATGGTCTTAAGCTATTCTACAACCCAATAGTAATAACCACTGATGATTACATTAAGAATGAGTGGAATTACTTCAATGACAGTTGGATATATTTCTCTAATAATGGTGAGAGATACGCAGTTACAAAAGCGTATAACCTAACCAGTGTTGCAGAACCTCTATTTTTAAATTTCAGCTATATTGGTTCAATAGGGAACAAAACCCTTAACACGTTACCTAAAGTTCAAGTTTCTATTGACAATGGGGTTACCTATCACGATTTGGAGATAACGCAAGAATCGGCTCCAACTACTCTTCAGTATTATGATTTGAATAGATTGGAAGCTTCTGGAACGCATAATTATTCTATCGCAATACCCAAAGAGTACCAAAAAGAGGCTGTTCACTTTAG
>CAZTFJ010000148.1:0-7285 GCA_964612255.1 uncultured Rikenellaceae bacterium
ACAATTTGCTTGCAGTATACGGCACAGCCTTACTTTTAGGATTTGAGCAGCAAGAGATACTAACCGCCATCAGCAATATGGGACCAGTGAATGGCCGATTCGAAAACTTTGTAGCACCCAATGGCGTGATTGCTGTTGTTGATTACGCCCACACACCCGATGCGCTTGAAAATGTTATATCAACAATAAACAGAATACGTACCGAGGGGCAACGCCTAATTACTGTGGTGGGCGCCGGAGGCAATCGCGACAAAACCAAAAGACCCGTTATGGCACTGGCCGCAATACACGGCAGCGATTTAGTTGTGCTAACCGCCGATAACCCACGCGACGAAGATCCTGCAGAAATTATTGCCGACATGAAAACGGGTGTTGAACCTGCAAATGTGGGCAAAGTACTTACAATAATTGATAGGCGCGAAGCAATTCGCACTGCCTGCCTGCTTGCCTCGCCCAACGATGTGGTGCTTGTGGCGGGCAAGGGCCATGAAACCTATCAAGAGATTAAGGGCGTTAAGCATCACTTTGATGATAAGGAAGAAATAGCTGACATCTTTAAAACCCTAAAAGCATGATATACTACCTAGCACAATGGCTTAGCAAATTCGATGTTCCAGGGATGGGAATGTTTCAATACATCTCTTTCCGTTCGGGGATGGCTGTAATTGCCTCGCTACTCATTTCGCTGCTGTTTGGCAAAAGGCTCATACGCTACCTGCAACGCAAGCAAATTGGAGAAGAGGTTCGTAACCTAGGGCTTGAGGGGCAGTTACAAAAGAAAGGAACACCCACTATGGGTGGTATTATCATACTACTATCAATAATAGTTCCCGTATTGCTTTTTGCTGATATCACAAACATCTACATAATTATAATGCTTGTGGCTACTATTTGGCTTGGTATTATTGGATTTGTTGACGACTATATCAAAGTGTTTAAAAAGCATAAAGATGGGCTATCGGGCAAGCTAAAAATCCTGGGACAGGTTTCGCTGGGGCTGTTCGTTGGGCTCACCATGTACCTTAGCCCCGACATTGTGGTAAGAGAGAACATTCAAAAAGAACAGGTAAAAGAGGAAATTGTAATTGAAAGCACTAAAGATAGAGCCGCGGCGGCTAGCCCAATGCTATCATCAAATCAGAAAACAACAAAAACCACCATTCCATTCTTCAAGAATAACGAGTTCGATTACGAATTCCTAATCCCTTTCAATGGGCCTTGGGCACAAAAAGTTGCCTGGCTTGTATTTATTGTTGTGGTGATATTTGTGGTAACGGCAGTATCGAACGGTGCCAACCTAACCGACGGTCTCGACGGGCTGGCCACTGGGGTTAGCGCCGTTATGGGCACAACGCTTGGGGTTTTTGCGTACCTATCGGGTAACGTAATTTATGCTGAGTATCTAAATATAATGTATATCCCCGATTCGGGTGAGCTAGTAATATTTATGGCAGCCTTTATTGGTGCAGCCATTGGCTTTTTATGGTACAACAGCTACCCTGCACAAGTTTTCATGGGCGATACTGGCAGTCTTGCCATAGGGGGAATAATTGCTGTTTTTGCCATACTAATCAGGAAAGAATTGCTAATCCCTATCCTTTGCGGGGTGTTCTTTGTCGAAACCCTATCGGTAATGATACAGGTTGCGTACTTTAAACATACCAAACGACGGTTTGGCGAAGGGCGCAGGGTGTTCCTTATGGCGCCGCTACATCACCATTACCAGAAAAAGGGCTTTCCCGAAGCCAAAATTGTAACCCGATTCTGGATTGTTACGCTACTGCTGGCAATAATCACCGTGGTAACTCTTAAAATCCGATAGCGATGGAAAACGAGAACATAAAAAATAGAATTGTAATACTGGGCGGTGGCGAGAGCGGCGTTGGCGCTGCAGTGCTTGCAACCAAGCAGGGTTTTGATGTTTTCCTTTCCGACTCGGGAAAAATTAAAACCCGATACAAGGAGATGCTTAACAAGCATCAAGTACCGTGGGAAGAAGGAAACCACTCCACCGAGCTAATTCTAAATGCCAAAGAGGTTATAAAGTCGCCGGGTATTCCGGAGCGCGTGCCCATTGTTCAGGATATTATAAAAAAAGGAATACCTGTAATATCGGAAATTGAGTTTGCTGGACGATACACCAATGCCAAAAAGATTTGCATAACTGGCAGCAATGGCAAAACCACAACTACCACGCTAATCTACCATATGCTTAAGCTTGCCGGACTTAACGTTGGGCTTGCTGGCAACGTAGGTCAGAGCTTTGCATTGCAAGTGGCCGAAAAAAATTACGACTACTACGTTATCGAGCTTAGCAGTTTTCAACTCGATGGGATGTACACCTTTAAGGCCGACATTGCCATACTACTAAACATCTCGCCCGACCATTTAGATAGGTACGACTACAAGATGGAGAACTACGTAAAATCGAAGTTCCGCATTACCCAAAACCTATCGAAAGACGAATGTTTTATTTTCTGTTCCGATAACGATGTTACCACCGAACACCTAAACGAAATTGTGGTTAAGGCAGAGATGCTTCCCTTCTCGCAGGAGAAAAAGGAGCAGCAAACGGCTTACCTAATCGACAAGCTTATGCATATCGATTACCACAACACTAATTTTGATGTATCAATAGATGACCTATCGCTAAAAGGCAGGCATAATGTTTATAACTCTATGGCAGCAGGAATTACTGGCCACGTGCTAAACATCCGTAAAGATATAATTCGCGAAAGCCTAACCACCTTCGAAGGTGTTGAACACAGGCTTGAGCCCGTTTGTAAAGTCCGAGGCGTGCAATACATTAACGACTCCAAAGCAACCAATGTAAACTCGGCTTGGTACGCGCTTGAGTGTATGCAACAGCCTGTAGTATGGATTGCAGGCGGGCAGGACAAGGGCAACGACTATTCTGAACTTTTTGCCCTGGTAAAAGAAAAGGTAAAAGCTATTGTTTGCCTAGGCGCCGACAATGCCAAGTTGCACACCACTTTTGCCGAAATGGTTCCTACCATGGTAAATGCCCGCTCGGCAAGCGAAGCAGTAATGCAGGCTTACAACCTTTCGGAGCCAGGCGATGTAGTTCTCTTATCGCCTGCTTGCGCAAGCTTCGACCTATTTGAGAATTACGAGGATCGTGGACGACAATTTAAAGAGGCAGTTAAAAATTTATAGAACATAAAAATCGATATGGAGAATTTTTTTAGGCGATACTTTAAGGGCGACAGAGTGATTTGGTTGATAGTAGTTCTACTATCCATTGTATCGCTGCTGGCTGTATATAGCTCTACCGGGTCGCTGGCATATCGATACCAAGGAGGCAACACGGCTTACTACTTCATTAAGCAGTTTAGCTTTTTGGGTGCTGGGTTGGCTGTAATATTCCTTGTACACCTCATTTCGTACAGGGTGTACTCGCCTTTAGCGCCGCTATTGCTTTACATTGCTATACCATTACTATTGGTAACGTTGCTTTTTGGCACAAGTATCAACCAAGCATCGCGATGGCTCGAAATTCCTGGATTGGGAATTACCATCCAAACATCGGACTTTGCCAAGCTGGCATTGGTTATGTATGTAGCCAGAATGCTATCGCTAAGGCAAAACAACCTCGATGATATCAAAAAAACATTTTTCCCCATTGTAATACCAATTGCGTTGGTTTGCATACTTATTCTGCCGGCAAACTTCTCTACAGCCGCTATGCTGGGAGTTGCGTGCTGGTTAATGCTATTTATTGGTCGCATAAACCTTAAGCAGTTACTTGGCTTTACAGGTTTGGGGGTTGGTCTTGTTGCACTGTTTATATTTATTGCACTACAAACAAACACGTTCACTCGTGTACAAACCTGGAAAAACCGAATTGAGAACTACTCGGCTGGCGACGAAGGTGAGAACTACCAAGCAGAGCAATCGAAAATTGCCATTGCAACGGGCGGATTAGTGGGCAAAGGGCCTGGCAATAGCACCCAGCGCAACCTTTTACCACATCCTTATTCCGATTTTATTTATGCAATAATTATTGAAGAGTACGGTTTGGTTGGTGGTATAGTAATACTATTGCTGTACCTAACGTTACTTTACAGAACAGGGTTGATTGTAAAAAAAGCGCGACGGACATTCCCCGCATTTCTGGCAATGGGCCTAACCCTAATATTAGTATTTCAGGCAATGATAAATATGGCTGTTGCGGTAAACCTTATGCCCGTAACTGGGCAGCCCCTACCCCTGGTGAGTATGGGCGGCACATCGTTAATATTCACCAGCGTATCGTTTGGTATTATCCTTAGCATTAGTCGTAGTCAAAACAAGGAGGAACTATTTGATGGAGAAGAAGCACCTAAAGGCGATTATTAGCGGCGGTGGTACTGGGGGCCATATTTTCCCAGCCATATCCATTGCCAATGCTCTTCGGGAAATTTACCCCGAGGCCGATATTCTTTTTGTAGGTGCCGAAGGCAAAATGGAAATGGAAAAAGTTCCTGTTGCTGGATACAAAATTGTGGGCTTGCCAGTGGTAGGTTTTCATCGCAAGTTAACGCTCAGAAACCTAGCATTTCCTTTTAAGCTGATGAAAAGCCTGCAAAAGGCAAAAAAAATTGTAAAACAATTTAACCCCGATGTGGTGGTTGGCGTTGGTGGTTACGCTAGCGGCCCAGTACTAAAAATGGCACAGCAACTTGGTATTCCAACCCTAATACAGGAGCAAAACTCGTTTGCAGGCGTAACCAACAAGTTACTGGCAGCAAAAGCCAAAGCCATTTGCGTTGCATACGAGGGAATGGATAAGTACTTCCCAGCCAATAAAATAGTACTAACCGGAAATCCAATTCGTCAGGGGTTGCAGGCTGTTGAGCCAAAATCGGCCGAAGCGCACAATTTCTTTAACATTCCACAAGGCAATAAGGTAATACTGGTAGTTGGTGGCAGTCTGGGAGCAAGGTCGATAAACCAAAGCATCCTTGGCGATATTGATAAGTTTATCGGGTTAAACGGTGTAACACTAATTTGGCAAACCGGCAAGTTTTATATTGATGAGATTAGCGAGAATTTGAGAAACAAAAACTTAGATAGCATTAGGGTTTCAGCCTTTATCAACCGAATGGATTTGGCCTACTCTGTTGCCGATTTGGTTATTTCACGAGCCGGAGCTGGTACCATTTCGGAACTTTGTTTAGTTGGCAAACCTTCAATTCTAGTGCCCTCGCCCAACGTAGCCGAGGACCATCAAACTAAAAACGCCAACGCCCTAGTTGCAAACAATGCGGCTATTCTGGTTAAAGATAGCGACGCACCAGCAAACCTTGCCAATGTGGCAATTAATGCTATTAGCGACAATAAAACGCTACAAGCCTTAAGTGCAAACATAAAAAAAATGGCGCTACCCAATGCGGCTAGCGACATTGCAAAAAAAGTAATTGAAGTAGCAAAACAGTAATTATTTGCAAACAACAAAACAAATGAACATTGAACTTGACAACATAAGGCGCATTTACTTTGTAGGGATAGGCGGTATTGGAATGAGCGCACTGGCTCGTTACTTTAACCACCTTGGCCTAACTGTTGCAGGTTACGACAGTACCCCCTCGCCACTAACTCAAACACTAAGCAACGAGGGTATTGCCATTTGCTACAACGACAACCTTTCCGAATTGCCTCGAGAGTTTGCAGAACCAGCTGCCGATACGCTTATAATATTCACACCAGCTGTACCAAGCAACACTAACATTATGAGCCATTTTACTACCAACGGCTTCGCAATGGTTAAACGAGCCAAAGCGCTTGGTATAATATCGCAAAAATACAGCACGGCAGCCGTAGCGGGAACCCATGGCAAAACCAGCACTTCAACCCTGCTGGCTCATTTACTTACAAACACGCCTAAAGGCTGCGACGCATTTCTTGGTGGCATATCAAAAAACTTTAACAGCAACTTGGTTTTATCCGACAAAGGCAATAAACGTTTGGTTGTTGAGGCCGACGAGTTCGACAGGAGTTTTCTTAACATCTACCCCGAACTTGCTATCATTACCTCAACCGATGCCGACCATTTGGATATTTACAACACCCACGACGAGGTAAAAAAAGCATTTGCCAGCTTTATTGCTAATATAAAACCTAACGGAACGCTCATTGTAAAAAAAGGTTTTGAAGATATTGCCAATGCTAACAAAAACATAACTGTATACACCTACTCAACTACAGAAGAAGCCGATTTTTGCGTTCAAAACATAGCCTGCACAAACGGCTTTTACAAGTTCGATTTAGTATCGCCATTTGGCACAATTACTGACATTAGCCTTGGTGTGCTTGGCAGATACAATGTAGAGAATGCCGTTGCAGCATCGGCGGCTGCTCTAACATGGGGAATTGATCAAAGCGAACTAAAAAGCGGTTTGCATTCGTTTAAAGGTATTGCGCGACGTTTCGATCTACAGTTCAACGGCAAGTCAATCTATATCGACGATTATGCACATCATCCAGAGGAGCTTAAGGCAGCCATTTCATCTGCCAGAGAAATGCTGCCAAACAGAAAGATAACCGGCATTTTCCAGCCCCACCTTTACAGCAGAACCAGCGATTTTGCAGAGCAATTTGCCCAAAGCCTTAGCCTGCTCGACGAGGTTATCCTGCTCGACATTTACCCTGCCCGCGAGGCACCAATTGCTGGGGTTACATCGCAAATAGTTTTCGATAAAATAGTTTGCCCAGCCAAGCATCTTGTTGCGCTAAAAGATTTGCAAGATTTCTTATGTCAGCACAGCTTTGATGTGCTGCTAACAATGGGTGCGGGTAATATTGACCGCGAAGTTCCAAAAATTGTGAAACTACTTAACCAGAGGGAGGGCAAATAGCATGAAGGGTTGGAAAAAAGCGTTATGGAATTTCACAAAATGGGTATTTGTTATCACTTACCTTGTTGTTACGCTATCGTTTTCGCGCAAAAAAAGCGACGATGTGGTTTGCTCGTCAATAAATATCAACATAACCGATAGCCTAACCAACGCTTTTGTTACCAAAGCCGATGTTATGAAAACCGTTGAGCGCGAATACTCCAACCTAATTGGCATTCCACTTTCAATGATAAACACGCATCAGGTAGAGCAACACCTTAGCACTATGCAGGCAGTAAAAAGAGCCGAGGCCTACAAAACCATTGAAGGATCGCTACAAATTGATATTGAGCAACGCAAGCCCATAGTCCGCATTATTAATAAAAACGGCAACAGCTACTACATTGATGTTGAAGGAAAAACCCTACCTCTATCGTCAAAGTTCACAT
>CAZTFJ010000149.1:0-7251 GCA_964612255.1 uncultured Rikenellaceae bacterium
ACCTCAACCTTTTCAAGTAGAAATTTGCCATCCAAATTTGAGGTAACCCCTATGTTTTTATCAATAAGTATAATGTTTGCACCGGGGAGTGTTTCCTTGGTAACTGCATCGTAAACCACACCACGTATGGTTTGTGTTGGTTTTTGGGCTATGCTGTACGTAAAAGTGCTAAAGGCAAGAAAAGTGATAAGAAAGAAGCGTTTCATAATTTGTTTAAATATATCAATTGTAATAATTGTTTGAATATTATACGTTTAGTTGCAAGTAATACCATCCCTCGATAGTTCTGTTTTGAAGAAGTTTACCACATCCATTTTTACATTTATAGGCTGCTCGTGTCCAACATCATTATATATTTTTATGTGGGCATTAATCCCATTTTGCTGATATACTGTTTTACAGAAGTCCCATCGTTTGGGAAGCATTTCCTTGCTTCCAATTAGTCCATAAATGGTTTCCCTTTCGGCCTCACTATAGGCATCGCTGTATGGAACTGCATCGTTCTTATCCAGCTCACCCATAAAGTAGAGTTGAGAAACCATCTTAAATAAATTGAATTGAAACTCACCACCATTAATCACATCAAAATCGTTTGTTCCAATTGGATAATTCAATTCGTGTCCATTAAGGCTTTCCTTTGGTAGCATCAGTAATCCATTTAAACCACCAGCCGCCACTGCGAATACTTTCTCGGGGTGCAACAAGGTGAATCTGTTGGCAAATGTTCCAGATGCCGAAAACCCAGTGAGCATAATTTTTTTGTTGGTAACAATGCCCTGGGTTTTTAGCAAAGCACGTGCATCTTCAATCATTGCGATGAGCTGTAAGTCGATACGTTCAATCTTGTTTGCTTCTTGAAGCATTGCATCCCTGTCGAGCGCATGAGTGTATACCTCCCAATTGGTTTTGCCCCTAGGAAATATTGGAACCAAAAGTGGGTAGTTGAACTCGCCGGCAACATATCGACCTATATAAAAGTCCTTTGTGGCCATTCGTTCGGCTTTTTCAATGTGCTTTTGTAAATCGTCGTCGGCAAATCCCGTGTTGTTGGGCTCCACAACTATAAATGTCATATTCTCGTTACTCACCTTTTGGGGAACGAACAAGTAGTATGGAAAATTAAACTTATCGATGTTGGTGGGCTCAACAAAATGGAGTTCACCTTTGTGCGTATTGCTGCAACCCGTAACTATAAAAAGAAAACAGATTATTTTTAAATATCTTTTTAATATCTTAATAATTAGCATATTAAGTTTACTTGTTTCTAGGTTAGGAAAATGCACATGTTGCTGTGTTCTATCTTCATCCTTTTGTTTTCTGAACGTCGTTGCCAAAAAAAGAAGATTAGGGAGAACACCAGCATCTGGCTAAAAATCTCGGGGATGCCCACAGTAAGACTTTTTATAAATTCAGCAATTGACCCATTAAAATCAATGAATTCGGTTATGAAGAAGGGTGAGCCCAGAATGGTTAGCACAATCATAAGTAGGTAAAGCAGAGCCCAGCCACTTTTCTTGCCAATGTAGATTTTATAGAAGGGGTAAAGTAGCACAGCCAGCAATGTGCCTCGAAATATCTGGCCGAAAAATACCAGAAGTACAGTATGCAAGTTCTCCATGGGCCTCCAAAGCTTAAAGATTTCCATAGTTTCTAGCGCATCGTTATAACCTGAAAGCTCATAAAAAATTCCTCCCACAACCCAGTATGTGAAAAGATGAACCAAGGTAAACCTAATGATGTATCCCTTTAAGTTTTTCTGTTTTAGTGAGAGCGGTTCACCTATTTCTAATGAATTGTTTCCAGTAATACGGTTCTCTATCCAAAAGATTACCCACACAAAGAGTAGCATCTGAATACCAACTGCAATTAATACCGAGGCGTGTTCTGTAAATGTGATAAATGTATAGATAATCCCTTCAATGGATCCGGGCTGTGGCTCAACAGAGCAAAACAATGCAATAGCCCACATTGAAAGGAAAAGCAGCAAACGCCCTCCCTTACGATTAAAAATTAAATGGTAAAAGGGATAGAAAACAAATCCAAATGCTAACCCGCGAAGTAGTTGGCCAGATATGGTTAAGAAACTTATTGGACGAAAAGGTTGGTACAAATCGAGTGCTACCCGGTTGAATTCAGGAAGGTTCTGATGAAACCAGATGAACAGCAAAGAAATTAAGGTATGAACAAATAAAAAGACTATTGAAAACCTAAAGGCAAAGAACCATATGTTTGGCTTAAATGATTTCTTTTCCATAATTGACTTTTTTATTAAATAGCAGTATACTATTGATGTTGTAGGATTGAAATTCAGCTAATTATCTCGCTTTTCAAAGTCCTCTTTACTTCTTATCCTAATCCTCCGAATTACAAGATAAACTATTGCACCAAGGGCTAATAAGGTAAGGAGGATTTGAAACCCAATGATAGCAATCAGCGCATTCATCCTAGCTAAGCTTTACGGCTGTTCCAAAAGCCAAAATTTCAGCGGCTCCGCTGGTAACCATTGCAGTGGTTATTTCTATTCCCACAATGGCATCGGCACCCAGCCTTTTGGCATCGTTAACCATGCGTTGCATTGCTTGCTCTCGGGCTTGAGCTTGCAGCTGGGTGTACTCCTCTATCTCACCACCCACAATGTTTTTAAGGCCAGCAAGAATGTCGCGACCAATATTGCGGCTACGCACAGTGCTACCGCGGGCAATACCTAGAATCTCTGTAATTTCCCTATTGGGAACCGAATGTGTTGTTGAGAGTATCATAATCGTTTGTTTTGTTGTTATTTTAAAATTGGTTTTTCTTTGATTTAGTTACATTTAAGATTCAGCTAGTTTTCTAGAATCGGTCCTTTACCGATAACCATTTTCCCCTTGAAGTACGAAAGTTTTATTTTTGCCGATTGGCCAATAAAACTGTCCAAACCATCGCGTTTAATTGTACACAGATTGTATACTTTTAGGTTATGGGGTAATGTATTTGCCCTATCGGCAGCTGGGGCTAACATGCTGCACGGAAAATCTTTACAATCGGAGCAAAATGCAACCCCTTTGGTTTTAGCACAGGTGTAAGTATCACAATCGGATGGCATAATTGGGCACTTCCCTTCCATGCTTCTGCAGCCCTCGCATGGTAGAATGTGTTTGGGAATTCCCTTTGAAACCAGATATTCTAAAATTTGCTCGTTATGCTTGCTCAGGTAGAATTCGCAGGTTCCACAGTCGATACCGCAGGGTGCTACTAGTTTTTCTCGTTCATTCATTTTTGAAATTTTTTATTTGTTGTTTTTACGTTGTATTAACTGCCAACAGTTTTTAAAACATTAAGAATGTGTTTTCTTAATTCTATAGAGTTTATTGCCCCCGTTACATGCCCGCATTCAATTGTTTTTAAGGGATAACCGTTATAGCTTTCTTTCTGTACTTCGTACTCAATAAACTGATCGTACTTTGATAGTAAGGGGAATAAGTTTTGGGTGTTATGCCTATTAAAAAGATCATCAAAATTAAGCACTCTCCGTATCTCCTCTGGATTGTTTAATGCAATGTCAGAGGCCATTTTCCGATATTTGCTTTTGATAAACAGCTCGCCCAAATAAGTTCCTGCCATTAGTGGGGCGTATGCTGTTGAGGTATTGTATATTGCACGGTGTATGTTTGTTACCCAACCACCTAAACTAATGCCACTTATAATTACTGGAGCTGTTGAATTGTTCCTAATTTCCTTAACAAGCTGCTCGTTTAGCTTAACTGATGTGGCTATCATTGCAGTGAAATTGCTAAGGTTAACCATAGTGTCCTGATATTGCTTAAGCGAACTGTTATGAAATGGCGCCCTTACAACTATTAAATTGGCTTCTATGCTATCCTTGGTATTTATAAAGATATTGTAGAAAGTGTTTTTGGCCGTTTTTTTAAAATCGAATGGCCGTTCGTTATTACCATGGTTGTAAATAATGGTTGGGAAATCGGGGCCTTTCCATTGGGCTACACAGAACGCTGGATCGAGATCGCCCGCCAAGGTTTTTGCGCGCACCTCATAAATACCCTCAACTTCTATTTTGGGAAACTCAAGTTCCACTGCTTCAACTTGCTCCTCGAAGGTTGGGCTTTGCAGGCTGTTGGCAAAAAACTTCTTTTTACCAGAAACCATAGCACCTACCGATGCTGTAAGGTTGTCGAAAAAAATATGCTTATTCATAGCTTTACTCTTTTTATGTTTATATGAAATAGTTAGCGTAATGGTTGGCATCACAGGAATAAATTCGGGCCAGGGTGAGAACATCCAGGCTGCATTACTTCTTGTGTGCTCAAGGCTCGACCAGGAGTAAACCGCTAGGGTTTGGTTAATTCGTAGGTCTAGCAGTAATCGTTTAGCCGAAAAGGTATATCCAGCGCTGATGTATGGTGAAATATTGTGGAAGTGAACATCGGTTTGCCTGTTGTAAAAATCCCAGTACTTGGCAAAGCCACCAATGTACAAACCCTTTTTATTATTGTTGATTTTGCCCTTCTGAAAGTAATAATTTGTGCCCAAGTGAAGCTGCCCCACAAATGCCACCTGATGGATGTTTGATAACGAAAGCCTTCCCTCAACATTCTGGTTTGGACTAAAGAAGTAGCCTCCCACAACATTTGCTCCGTACTCGTTGCCTGCTGCAATGGGAAGAAAACGTTTTGCCTCATCTTTTATTGAAAACCCAAGGGGAATTGCCAATGGGTTCGTTCCAATATACCATTCAGAGCCAGACTCAGCTTTGCTCTGAGCATAAGCATTATTGTTCTTAACACCAATAATAAGTATTACTGAGGCTAATCCTATAAATATTTTGTTTGTGTATTTCATGCTAGTTCACGCCTATTCTGTAAAAGTAAAATCCTTCCTTCTGGCTATCGCCCACACGGATTGTTCCCGCTGGATCGGCAATAAACGTAGTACCGCTATACTCTCGTTCCAGTTCCGTTCCGTAACGATTGGCAAACACTTCCCACGCATTGAACTGCCGGCTTACTGCATCAATTTTAAACATAGGCACTTCCGATGCCATAGGGTGTAAAATTACCTCTGCCTTGCGATCGGTGAGCTGCTTGGTAAGCCAGAATCCGTTCACATCGGCACAGATAATCATCCCAATTTTTATGTTGTTAATGGTAACAAGCGTAACGCTCGAATCGACCTTAGCGGCTGGTGTTATTCCGCTTAAAATATCCTCGGGAGTAATATTTACCTTACGGTGTATTGCCATTATCTCACCGTTAGGATCAATTAGTACAAATGAGTTGTAAAGGTTTCTGGTATTAAGTTCGGTTAACCCCAGCCCTATGTAACACCCAAGTTCTTTTGCTGTTTTGGCAATGCTGTCGGTGGCTGGGCCAGGTATGGTTTCGGCTATACTTCGCTGATAGGGCTCGGGGTTTTCATCGTCGATATACCAGCCCAGAACCGATTCGCTAAACAGAATTAGCTCAGCATTGGGGTATTGCTCTTTGGCCTGAGCAGCTTTTTGCCGAACCGTACTAATATTCTCCGATTTATCTTTTGAGCAAATCATACTTACAGCCACCACATTCAAATGCCTAGAGGCATTGCTGTCGTCGTATCTTAGGGGAGCACCCGACAGGTCGAATAGGCTTTGCACAATGGTGTCGTCCTTTTGGCATGAGGTAAGCAGCACCGCCATAACCAAAAGCATAATTATGTTGCTGGTCCGATTAAATTTTCTCATATTTATAAGTTTTCTATGTATAATCTATACTCTTTAGCCATATCCTCCCAGGTTACTCCAGTTGTGTTCAGAAAATCATCCTTAAAATGCTCTTGAGTTGATGTGAAGAGCTTGTTGATTTTCTCTAATTCATAGGTGTGAACTAGAAACTTGGTAAATAGTCCGCTGTTTGGGTAGAATATGCTCTCATCGCTAGTGCTCTCGAAAAGAAGTTGATCGGGAGTTAAAACTTTCTCTGGTTCATTGTTATGGTAATGCCTTACAATATCTTCAATTGCATATCGGCTATAGCTTCCATCGAGCCAAACTGCGTAACCCTCGCTCATAATTCTAGTCCCGGGGTATCCCAGCGTTCGGTGAGTAATGACGTGCACCAGCTCATGTGCCCCAACGTAAGGATTTACCACTCCGTACATATCGGTAAAATCGTTCATGCCTACCAAAAAGGTGTAGTAAAATGTGTTGAACTTAGGTATGGCATGACCTCCGCCGTTTGTTCCTATTAGCTCCTTGGCCTCATCCTTATTGTAGAGATATACCAAAACCTTATCGTTAAACGGGCGGTTTATGCTATCTTGAATAGCTTGGTAGTAAAAATTCTGATTGCTTAGAATAAACATAGCCTCTTCGGTTGTAGGAGAGGGTGATTGGGAGTAATCCCAAGGCCGGTAATGAAGAATTACCTTTTCGCTCTCCAAAACTTCCCAATTGTTCTGATGGTCGATTTCTGCAATAAAATCGGTGCAAGAGGATAGCGATAACGAAAACAGAATAGCGTATAGTTTTCTCATTGTGCTCAATTTTTAAAAATCAACTCCTACTGTTAATGCGAAAACCCTATCGAGCTTATGGTTGATAATATCGTTCACCCTAAACGATGGTTTTCTGTTGGCAAAACCAACCAAATCGTCTTTGCTAATGGCAACCCTTAGCCCCAACTCCTTGTCAATAGCGTATCTGAAGCCCAGACTAAAATTGGTTTGGTAGTAAAATGCACGATATGCGGACGAGTAAAGCTCCGTACCTTCAATAGAAAAAGTGCGTAGGCTACCGTAATTGAAATAAGGTAGATAGAAATGCGCATCGAAGTGTCCAGTAATTTGCCAATTTTGGTTCAGAGTGATATCGGCCTGAAAAGTAGGGCCAATGAAAAGGTTGATGTCGCTTGTGCTTTCCATTGTCCCCGATATGTACTCTAAATTGCGATACTCATATAGAACTCCTGACGAAAAACTGTTTTTAAGTATAAATCCACCTTTCTGAAAAAGTGTAAACCCTAATTTGTAGCCAATTATTGATTTATGATACGAGAACTTATTTGAGCCAAGTATATGGTCTTGTCCCAAACCATTTTCGGCTCTAATGCTTGCTGGTACAGTTGAGTAGATAGAAAATGAATTCATCCATGAGCCTTTACTATGGCTAAACTCTACTCCAATGGCTACTCCTTGAGCCTTTAATACAGGATAACCAGCCTTTAGTGGGTATCCCATTTTTTGTTGGCTGTATGAACTGTACGACCAAACTTGCGA
>CAZTFJ010000150.1:0-7149 GCA_964612255.1 uncultured Rikenellaceae bacterium
GTCATCCTCGCCACCAAATCCATCCTTCTCCATTCCTTGTTGCTTAAGTAACTTGTCGGATTTTCCCACTAAAACATCGCTAAGGAAAAGGTTAAGATGGTACTGGTAGTCGTCGCCAAAACTTTGCATGCCCATTGCCGATATATCAACAGCGGTGCTTACAATGTCTGTCTTTGGGAAGTATATGTTGTTATCGTAAACGTATATACTGCTTTCTAGCGTGCGGAACACAATGCTGTCGAGCTCGCGAAGATTAGTAAACTTGGCAAGTTGCATGGCCGGTTCAAAGTTGTAAATGCCTCCATTTTCAAGTTTAAAATCTCCCATAAGATTAATCTTGTCGTAGAAAATGGTGGTGTCCTGCATTTGAACCATACCATCAACCGAGCTGGTTAGCTTGCCAGCGATGTTCTCGTGGGTAAAGTCTTTCTGGCCAAAGTTCTCGCCGTCAACCAGCAGCTGATGGATATCCATACCAAATATTTCGTTTTTAAAGAAGATGTTGGTGAGCGAATCGTTGCGGGTATCGTAAACGGCTGATGTAATCATGCTGCCATCAAAGGCATCGAGTTTAAACTTGTCGATAACGTATAGCTTTTCATCAACCCTGAAAAGGGTTGATAGGTTTTCGAGGAAGATATTGCCATACTTTACGCTGTTTACGGCAACGCTACCCCTTACAATGTATGGTGGAATATACATAGACTCTTCTTCCTGAGTGCTATCCCTTTTGGACTCTTTAGTATCACCAATGCTTTGCTGTGCTTCTGTAGGTGCGGGTATCGAGTCAAGCTGTGTGCTGTCGGTTTCTACCAGGTAGGCAAATGGAGCGTAGTCCAAATCGCCTAGCTTAATGTTGGTTTGTACAATAAGGGTTTGATCCTTCTGCTCAAGCAGAAAAGCCTTGTAGGCATTCCACACCTCGGTTGAGTCCATCCAAAACTCTATGCCATGCGCTTCGCCGTAAAGATTGTCAACCCGAATGGTATCGTTGGCCATGGCAAAATCGAGCATAAGGTTGTTTACGCGCACCAAGGTGTCGTCGAACATCTCAACGTTAAAATCGCGCACCTGAGCTTCAATGCTACTTTGCTCAAAAGCAATGGGCATCATTTGGCTCTCAATAGAGTCGAGATGCACCGTACCGTATGAGTTTAGCGAGACCATAACTTTACCCGAAATGCTTTCAACCAGCGAATCGGGAATGAATGCAGTTAACTCGTCTATATCAATATTTGCGCGTGTGTCTGTTCTGAATGTCACATTTTCCAGTCCTTTTACATAGGTTTTACCCTCAATGGAGTTGTTGCCCATATTTATTGAGTATGCATCGAGGTCAATTCCCATATTGTCCATATCGCGCACGTAGCCCAGAATTGTGCCCGAGAGCGATGAGTTTTGCAGTGCCACCCCATAACTTGGTGCATTTAGCGATAAATCTTTTATGGTAATACGCTTGTTGGGCCTGTAGGCAAAGTTTATGTTTAAGTCTTTTACTTCGGTAACCGAGTCGAGCGCTGTGGAAAGATTCGATAACTTTACGTCAAGGCTGGTGCGCTCAAGAAAGTAATCGGCGCTTTGCATTCCAATGCTGTCGGGTAGAACGCCGTGTGTAGCTAGGTTAAAGGCTAGCGTTCCGGTTAGGTACTCAACCGTGCTGTCGGGGATGAAATCTTTAAACTCATCGAAGTTAACATGGCCGCTGGTTTTTACGTCGTAACGGGGCTTGTCGAGGTTAGATGCTTTAAATGCTAAGTCGATATAGCTGCCCTGTGTGGCTACCCTAATGTCTTTAAATTGTGCCGATATGGTTGAGAAATCGTTGGGGTTGGGTGCATCAACAGAACCTTCGAATGAGATATGCTTAATCTCTGGATAATCGGCAGTTTTAACCATTCCCCGCTTTAGCGACATATTGGCTTGTACCTGGGGCATAACCAAGGTGTCGTAAACGTATCCGTTTATCTTGGCATCCATATTCATTTTGCCTTCAATATCTATTAGGCCAAACTCCTTTAGCATATCGGCCGTGGCGTATTTGCTTAGCTCCTTAAAGTTAATCTCCGATAGTGCAATTGCCATATCAACAAAAATAGAATCGCCCAGCGTTGCCTTTCCGTTTGCACGCATTTTTGCGCCGTCGGTATCTATCGATAGCGAATCGATTGTTACACTACCATCTACATAATCTACTAAAAAGCTAAGCGAGGTTTTTTGCATTAGGTTCACATTATAACCTTCGTAAGCCACATCGGTTACATTAACAGTTCCGCCAATTTTTCCGGCGTAATACTCGTTGAGCATTCGGCCTGTGATATCCATTTCAGGAATATATACTGTTGCAGCAGCTTTCATTTGTTGGTCGGAGTATTTAACCTTAACATCGCGGATGGTTAAATCGCTTAGCAGCACATCGAGAATGGTTTCGGTGGTATCGGTTGGTTCCTCAACCACCTGCGTGGTGTCGCTTTCCATTAAAAAATCTAGGTTGGTTGCTCCTGTAGAATCAACCAAGTAGTTAAGCGATAGCCCCTCAATTTCAACCTTTTTAATTTCGATTTTATTTTGCAGTAAGGGGCGTGTTTTTAGCGAAACGTAGAGTTTGCCCAGGCTAACTAACGTGTCGCTTAGCTCAATATCCTTATTTCCAGCGGGGGTATGGCTACCTAGCTTAAACCCATCGAACTCTACCGTTGCATAGGGAAACTTGCGGAATAGGAGCAACGAAACATTATCGACCTTAACAGGTGCTTCTATCATGGCGCTAACCTCCTTGAGCGCTAACCTTGTAATTGTATTCTCTGAGTTTAGCGCAATTACCACAATGGCAATAACCAGAAGTAGTAACGATAGGAAAGTTATTAGAAAAATCTTCCCTGTTTTTTTTAGAAGTTTTGATATCTTCATTGGAATAAGAATGTTATCGTATTTGTGAGTATATATTGCTTACATTGATGTTGTTGCTCGTTTTTACCAAAGGCTTTTAAACCAACTCTTCTTATACTTTTTTAGCGCATCTTCTAGCTTATCGCCTCTAAGGTTTACCTCAATAATTACCCCTTCGCCATTAACGAGAAAACTCGACGTTATCATACGAACACCATAATCTTTGGCTGGTGCGCTTCGCCATCCTTTTAGGTCGCTCACGTTGTTGGGCCAGCTTAGCTTGTCGTTTTCTATGGCTTTTAACCAATGCTCGCGCTTGCTATCGAGCGATACGCTGTATATGGTAAAGCCTTTGCCATTTACAAATTCCTCGTTTTTATACTTATTGTATGCCTTAACTAGATTGGGGTTTTCTTTGCGACAAGGGACACACCATGAGGCCCAAAAATCGACAAGAACCAATTGCCCCCTTAGGTCGGAGAGTTTTATTTCATTACCGTCTGGAGTGTTAAGTACAATGTCTTTGGCAACCTCACCTACGGTAAAGTTTTGCGCATACAAGCTGTTTGATAAACAGAAGATAGTTGAGACAATAATAATGCGTATAAAATTCATAATAAGGATGTTATGTTAAAATCGTTTTTGTTAAGATATCAACTTGTTGCCAGTGTTAAACATAGCAAAAAAATAAAAATATACACAATTCGTAATCAAAAACTTGACCACATTGCTGTATAATAGTAGTTGATTCGTAAAACAGTTTCTGAAATAGTTTTTTCTGAAATTAATATCACAGCAAACTGTTTGGTGAATTTGCTTGATTTTATGGTTTTTGTATATGTTTTTCCCATACAATACCATTGAACTCTTTGCGTTAGTTTTAGGCCAGATAAACTTAGGTTTGCCCAAAAAAACATTAATATTGTAGTCGTTAATCTTTACAATTTTTCACAGATGATTAAAAAGCTGTTACATATACAGATTGTTTTACTACTTATTTCCATATTTTTTTCTTTTTCGGTCAAGGCTCAACTATTTGCGCCAAACCGCGATTGGGCATCTCAAACATCATACTTGGGCACCATTCCTCAAGATTCCATTTTTATTTTTTTTCAGAATGATGCGGCCAGCCTTCGTGCACAATTCTCCGATTCGTCAGCTGCTAGTTACAAGTGGTATTGGTATAACAAATCTCTTGGTTACCAAGAACGTTTTCAAGAAATTTCTGGACAAACCGATTCGGTGTTAGTCAGCCTAACACCAGGTGGCTACCGTGTTGAGGCAACCCGTATTTCCGACGATATTACCGAGGTTTACACCGCTTGGGTTATGGTAGATGAGGTTGAACTAGAAAGTATAAGCTTGGTTAAAAACACCTGTTCGGGGCTAGAGCTATCCCTAATAACAGAACCAAATTTTTTCGATGTACAATCGTTGTTCACGTATTACGACCTATCGCGCGAAGCTCATCAGGAGCTGAATGTTTTAGGTGCCAATGGATATTTTGATGAGCATACGTTCGAATCTACAAACAATAAGGTGGTGGTTAACCAAAAGGTATATTCACTCCCCTTTGTTTTTGTTGAGTATGAAAATTCAACGAATGGACGTTACCACGGGCCTTTATACGAATCGGCATACCGTTTCACTTATCAAAATCCCTTTGGCAAGGGCAACGTAATGGTTGAAACGCCTACCATTGATGCGGTATCAACAAAGGCCGATTTTGAGATAAGATTTTGGGACGAGGAACAGCTCTTGTTTGGTAGCCCGCAAACCGATGACATTCCCTCTGGTGAGGCTTTGCTTGAAATGGAGTTGAAAAGTACTGCGGTAAACTCCGATTCGCTGTTTTGGACAATTCATAACGATAAACTACGTATAGCTCAAGGTGCCGACAGCCTTATTTGGCGCGACAGCTCTCTCTTTAATGCCAGGGTTGAATCGTACCCCGAAAAACGCAAGCTAGTTCCTGGTTTTTACGAAATTGAGCACGTTTCAGTAAAGCACTCGGGTGACCTTACTTGTATCGACTCCCTTTTTAGAACTGTTGAGGTTGATACATCTTTCATCCAAAATATCCCCAATGTGTTTACGCCAGGTGGTATGTACCCGTATTTTAAAATTGAAGAGGATGATTTAAGGTCGTTGAAATCGTTTAAAATTGCAATAATGAGCCGCAGCGGTAAGCAGGTTTACCGATATGTTGGGGACCCAAAGCAATGGGAGGGATGGAATGGTAAACTCGACGGAACAAAAGGTGATGTTCCTGCAGGTGTTTACTATTATGTGATTGATGCAGTGGGTTGGGATGGAGTGCGTTATCGCAATGGTCAATACAAAGGTTTTCTTCATTTATATCGGTAGCAGGCCGATGCGCTTTTTCTTTCTTCGGTATGCTAATATCAATTTGCCTCAATAGCTAGCAGTACAAATGCTAAATGAATAGGACTGAGGTTTACTAACAGTTTGATAATTAGTTGTTAATGTTGAGTGGATGGTGAATTACAGCCATTTGCTGCATAGTATTACCAAAAGTTTCATAAATTTGAACGGGACTAAATCATTACATTATGCTAAAGGAAACTTTTAACCAGTATCTTGAGGATGCCATCAAGAGCAATTGGGAAAATCTGGCTTTATCGGACTACAAAGGCGATAACTTCAGTTTTTATGATATTGCCTGCACTATTAACAGGCTGCACAACTTTTTTGCAGAGTTAGGTGTAAAAGAGGGCGATAAAATAGCATTGGTTGGTAAAAACTCTGCTCGTTGGGGAGCTATTTACCTGTCGGTTGTGTCGTATGGGGCTGTAATTGTTCCTATTCTTCCCGATTTTAAACCCGCCGATGTACAGGAAATTGTAAACCATTCCGATTCCATTTTGATGTTCGTTGAGCAAAACTTGTTTGAGCCAATGGACTTTGAGAAAATGCCAAATCTGATGGGGGCTCTTCGAATTACAGGTTTTACTGTGCAAGCCGAGCGCTCTGAGAAGTTTATTAAAGCTTGGGAGAAGTCAGAGATTGATAAAACTATTGTAAAAGATTGCGTTAAGCAAGAATCATACAGCCTGCCTAAAATCGAAAACGAGAAGCTAGCTGTTATAAGTTACACCTCGGGCACAACTGGATTTGCAAAGGGTGTTATGCTATCGCACAATAGTTTGGCTGCTAACATCCGATATGCTCAACGCAACATGCCCCTTAATCCGGGCGATAGGATAGTGTCGTTTTTGCCATTGGCCCATACTTTTGGATGTGCATTCGAATTTCTTTTCCCCTTCACGCTAGGATGCCATATAACTATACTTACCAAAACGCCTTCGCCTCAAATTATACTGCAGGCATTTGGCGAGGTTAAGCCTTCGCTTATTTTATCGGTTCCATTGGTAATAGAGAAAATTTACAAAAAGCAAGTGCTACCCATTGTGTCTAAACCCATAATGAAGGTTATACTTCGTATTCCTGGCCTTAGCCATCTTATTCTTAAAAAGGTGCGAGGTAAATTAGAACTAGCTTTTGGAGGTAATTTCAGAGAACTCGTGTTGGGAGGTGCCCCATTTAATCAGGAAACCGAGACTTTCTTTAAAAAGATGAAGTTTCCATTTACCGTTGGTTACGGCATGACTGAATGCGGCCCCCTTATTAGTTACATCAATTGGCGAGAGAATCCAAAGGGTGCCTCTGGCCGTATTGTAGATACTCTTGAGTTGAAAATCGATTCGCCAGAACCCAACAAGATACCTGGTGAAATTATGGTTAGGGGAGAGAATGTGATGTACGGATACTACAAAAACCAAGAGGCCACCGACGAGGTTCTCGATTCCGATGGGTGGCTGCATACTGGTGACCTAGGCCTGGTTGATAAAAAGGGAAATATTTTTATCAAAGGGCGAATAAAGAGTATGCTGCTGGGAGCAAGCGGAAAGAATATATACCCCGAGGAGATAGAATCGCTGTACAACAACAAGTTTGGTGTGGGCGAAACCATAATTGTTCAGCGTAACGATAAGCTGGTTGCCTTAATCTACCCCGATCAGGAGTACGTGCAAAAGGAGAAGATGATTGACCAAAGTGTGAAAGCCCTTTTTGATATGTACAAAAAGGAGATTAACGAGGAACTTCCAAACTATATGCATGTTTCGCAGGTTGAGCTGCAAAAAGAGGAGTTTGTGAAAACGCCTAAGCGAAGTATTAAGCGCTACCTTTACAGCTAGCTGAGTTATTCTTAAAAAGAGAAAGCCCCAGATGATTCATTTG
>CAZTFJ010000151.1:0-7119 GCA_964612255.1 uncultured Rikenellaceae bacterium
GAATGATTGACCTGCGATCGTTCAAAGGTTATGGCAGAGTCAGATTAAATTGATTGGCTGACTGAATAACCCGACTAACTCTAGTGGGCATTCAGGCTTATTGATTAAAATGTTAAATTCGAACCAAGCTTTTAACATCGGTTAAAAAACAAACCCCAGCGGAAAAATGCTGGGGTTTGTTTTTGCTATTTTTTAAGCCTTAAATCGTACAAATCTTTTCGTCTATCCTTCATAATTCGAACGCTTCCGTGGCTATGCAGCTCTTTAAGCAGGTCTAAATCTACATCTACAATAAGTGTCATTTCTGTATTTGGGGTGGTTTCGGCTTTTATGCTATTGGTGGGAAACGCAAAGTCGGATGGAGTAAATACAGCCGATTGAGCATACTGAATATCCATATTATTAACCTTGGGCAGGTTGCCCACACAACCCGCAATGGCTACATAGCATTCGTTCTCTACGGCACGCGCCATGGCGCAGTTACGTACGCGCATGTAGCCATTCTGCGTATCGGTTAAAAAGGGCACAAACAGAATATTCATCTCCTGATCGGCCAGCAAGCGGATAAGTTCAGGAAACTCTACATCGTAGCAAATTACCACGCCAACCTTTCCGCAGTCGGTATCAAATACTCGAATGCTATCGCCCCCTACCATTCCCCAAGCCTCTCGTTCGCTGGGTGTTATATGAATTTTCCGGTACTCATCTAGTGCACCATTCCTATGGCATAGGTACGATACGTTTTGTAGCTGGCCGTTCTCATCAACAAAAGGCATTGAGCCTGTAATGATATTGATATTGTAACTTACTGCAAACGATTTGAACTTCTCGAGTAGCGGCTGGGTATACTTTGCCAGCTCGCGCATTGCCTCGGCAGTTCCCATATCGTTATAGGGTGCCATAAGAGGTGCGTTGAACAGCTCGGGGAAAAGCACAAAATCAGACGAGTAGTCACTAACCGCATCAACAAAGATCTCTATTTGCTCTACTAGTGAGTCGAAATTTGGGTGTGAGCGCATTTGCCACTGCACCAAACCAATACGCACATTGGTTTTGGCCTGATTTATTGGATTTTCCTCCTTATCGTAGTAAATATTATGCCACTGAAGCAGCGTTGCATACTCTAACGATTGAGTATCGCCGGGTAAATAGTTTTTTAAAATCTTTTTAACGTGAAAACCGTTTGACATTTGAAAGGTTAGAACCGGGTCGTAAATCTCCTTTATCTCAACCTTGTTCATATACTGCCTTGGGGTTAACTCCTTTGAATACTTTTTGTACATGGGCATTCGGCCACCCGCCATAATAGCCCTAAGGTTTAAATTTTCGCATAATTCTTTTCGGGCATCGTATAGCCTGCGGGCAAGGCGTAAACCACGGTAATCGGGGTGAACAAACACCTCTATACCATACAGCACATCGCCGTTGGGGCTATGGGTGTTAAAAGTATAGTTGCCAGTAATTTGATCGTAGGTATGGTTATCGCCAAACTTCTTGTAATCGACAATTAGCGACAATGCACAAGCAACAACAACATCGTTTACCTCGACGCAAAGCTGCCCCTCGGGGAAAATATCCAAGAGTTTTTTTATTTGCTCCTCCTTCCAGTGTAAACCACCTATATCGGAATACGCCTTAAGCATGGCTTCCTTTAGCTGGATATAATCGTTTAGTTCCAAATTACGAAGCGAAACTCTGATATCTTTATGCTCCATCATATAGTAGTATTAAATTATTACTAACCAAACAATTAAAACTCTTCATCGTTCAGGGCTTCGTATACAATATCCTGAATTTTTGTGCGGATATCCATTCGCATAAGCTGAGCATTCTCCGATTCGGGGTAAACTCTATTCGACAAGAAAATGTAGACCAACTCGTATGCCGGATCGACCCAAACCATTGCACCTGTAAAGCCCGTGTGCCCATAGCTTAACGATGTAGCCTTGGTGCTAACGTGCCTCGAGTCTAACGGATCGGGCTCAGGCTTATCGAACCCTAAACCACGGCGCACACCATTCTGGCAGTTACGGCACGACGTAAACAAATCGATTGTGCTGGCAGGCAAAAAGGTATGCCCACCATACTTGCCCTTGTTCAAAAACATCTGCATTAGCTTAGCCAAATCGTTTGATGTAGAGAAAAGCCCTGCATGGCCTGCTATTCCACCAAGCATCGCCGCCCCGGGGTCATGCACACTTCCCCAAACTAGCTGCTTACGAAAAATAACATCATGCTCTGTGGGCACAATCTGCTCGTAACTAAAATTCGACAAGGGGTTGTAAAGCGTATTGTGCATTCCCAACTTCTTAAAAAAGTTGTTATACAAGTACTCCTCTTGCGGGCCATTTAGTATATTGCCAACAGCACGGTACATCAACATCATTCCTAAATCGCTATATAGATATTTCCCCTTGGGTCCAATGGGCGTTCGATATATCCAAGTAAATATGCTATCGTGAATAGATTCGATAGCGTAAAGGTTATCGGCCACCTTATGCGGAAACTCATCGGAATAATAATTACGGTAATAGCTTCGCGAGGGATAGGAATGCCTGTTCACAAATCGATTTTTAGCCAACTGGTAGGGATAGCGTTGCGAGTACTTCGACTCTACAACTGGCTCGCCAGGCCACATAGTAGTTAGAGTACGGTAATAAAAAGGAATCCAAGCAACCAACCCTGCCTGATGTAGCAACACATCGCTAACCACAAGCCTATTGTAATCGGAAGTATCGGGCAAAGCTAAAAACTTACCAAGAGTATCGCTCAGCTCAATTTTCCCCTTTGAGTACAAGTCCATTACCAAAGGGACAGTGGAAGCAATTTTTGAAACCGATGCAATATCGTATATCGATTTATGGGTAACTGGCAAATCGTAATCGTTGTATGTATGCTTGCCAAAACTCTTGTTATACACCACTGTTCCTTTATGCGCCACAAGTATTTGCATACCAGGTGCTGCCTGACACTGAATAGCATCTATGGCAATAGAATCTATTTTCTGGAAATAAGATGATCTTAAATTCATCTCCTCGGGAATAGAATACTTAAGCCTAATCTTTTTACCAGCCTCTACCCCATCGCCCTGCGCAAAGAATGGCGATGCTGTTACGGGTAATTTTCCGTTTACGGTAACCCCACCAAACAGCAGCTGGGCAGTAATACTTTGTGTTATTGGGGAATTATCGTAGGACACCACAATACTTTCAAAAGTATGCGTATCGGTTAGTTTCGATAAAGCATAAGGTGAGCCAAAAAGAGCAACAATAGTTTTTTTATGATTGCTCACCCTGCTAATAAATTCGGCAAGCTCTGGCGACACCCCAAAATCATCCTTTGGTCTAGAACTAACAGCGTGATAGCCAACAACTACTAAACTGAAGGGCGAAAGTGAGAAGTAAAGGTCGCGTAGGTCGCTCTTAGATGCTTCTGGGTCAACGGGAATAGTTGTTACGGGTGCGTACAAATCCATTTGCTTGGCAAAGGGTTCGCCTTGCCCTTTCCCAATTTCTAGATAGGCAATATTAAGCGAATCGATGTTTCGAAGTGGAATTATATCATTTTTATTTGCCAAAACAGTTACTGCCTGCTCGGCAATTTGCCTAATAATAAGTTCCGATGATGTTTGATTGATATCGCTAACTAGCGATTGGGTTTGAATTGGCACATAACGGTTTAACCCAACACGATACTTTGCTTCTATTACTTTTCGGCAGCGTCGTTCAATCTCCTCTTTAGGAAATCGTCCTCGCTTTACCTCTTTCTCAATTTTACTTATAGACTCCTTTACCTCCGAGGGGAAAAGTATAATATCGTTTCCGGCCTCCAAAGCCAGGTAATTCAACTCCACAGGCTTATAATATTCACTTACGCCTTTCATATTAAGAGCATCGGTAATAACTAGACCGTTGAAGCCCAATTCATGGGAAAGTAAATTGGTTACAATGTTTTTTGATAAGCTTGATGCCAATCTCTTCTCCCTTTCCAGTGCTGGAATTTCCATATGTCCTACCATTACACTAGCCACCCCATTCTGAATTAGCTTACTAAAGGGGTATAACTCCAACGAGTCAATCCGCTCGCGGGAATGATTCAGAAAAGGTAAATCCTTATGCGAATCGGTATCGGTATCGCCATGACCGGGGAAATGTTTGGCACTAGCCAGCACACCATTATCTTGCAAGCCCAGCATATAAGCCAAGCCTTTTTGGGTTACTGCCTCTCTTTCCTCGCCAAAAGCACGAGTATTAATCACCGGATTTTGGGGATTGTTATTTACATCAATTACAGGCGCAAAGTTTATATGCACACCCAAGCGTTTTAGCTGCTTAGCAATATCGGCACCCATATGGTAAATTAACCTATTATCGGCCATAGCGCCCAACATCATTTGTCTTGGGTAAGAGATAGCGCTATCGAGCCGCATACCCAAACCCCACTCTGCATCCATAGATATTAGCAAAGGTACATTGGCCGCCTGCTGATACTGGTTAGTAAGATTAGCCTGCCTTACGGGACCACCCTGAAAAAAGCAAAGGCCGCCAATTCGTTGCTCAGTTATTAACTCCATTATTTCATCTACATGTTCCTGATCGCGATTTGAGTAGGCTGCCACCATGAAGAGTTGTGCAATTTTTTCGCGTAGGGTAAGGCTATTCATTACCGAATCGACCCAATGCTGAGCTTCTTGGGTTGATGTATCGGCTAAGCCAAAACTTTTTGTATTACCACCATAGCTAGTGCTACAAACAATAAAAACTAATAACAAAACAACGGAGTAACGATGCATAGAAAAGAAAATAAGATGTTTATGTTTTTAACACTAGCAAAGATAGCATTCTGTTTGCAGAGTTTACAGCAGATAAACAGATTTTATATGCATCAATAATAAAAACTGCTTATGCTAAAAAAAGATTTTTTGCTAAAGCAAAAACCCATTGCTTACACTAAGGTTTTCCTAAAAATTCTGATGCCATTTTAAGGCTCTCTGGCTTACCAACATCTAGCACAAAATTTTGGGATACATCGTAACCTAAAATGCTCTCTACCCCACAAAGCGAGAGGTATGCTTTAATTATTGAAAACTTTCCATGCTGTTGCATCTTAGCAAAAATTGAGGGTGAGATTACGTGAATTCCTGCAAAGGCAAATTCGTTAAAAGTATAACTATTTGCAGAAGACAAGATATTTTCACCAGTTACAATATTCTTCCAGCCCTGCAACTGCATTTTATTGTCGAATAATAACTTACGCGATGAATTACGATTACTAACCGCCAAAGTAGCCAAGGCTTTATTTCGCTTGTGAAAATTCATGAGTTGCTGTAGATCAATATCGGAAAAAATATCGACATTGTGCACAAGAAAAGGTTCGGTACCAATAAGCAATGGCTGTGCATATTTTATTCCTCCACCAGTATCGAGCAGCTGGTTACTCTCGTTTGAAATTTGAATAGTAAGTCCAAAATTATTATGCGAAACGTAATCGATAATCTGGCTTGCAAAATGATGCACATTAATTACCACATTGGTAAAACCAGAACTCTTCAATTTTTTTAGCACATGGGCTAGTAAAGGTTCACCAGCCACTTCAACCAAAGCCTTTGGCTTACTTTGAGTTAAACCACCAAGCCTGGTTCCCAGTCCGGCTGCCAATACCATTGCCTTCATAACCTGCTACACAAATTGTTTGGGTTTGCATAGTCGGCTCTCCTTATTGGAGTAAAACCCACATTTTTTGCAAACAAATTTCTTCTCTTCACCCCCTTTTGTCTTATCTTTTTTTGCACAAAGTTTTTTACCCATTGCTATTTATTTAATTCCCTATGATATAAGCAAACCTTAACCCCTTCAATATTTTTGAGCTCATTGGCTAAGCGATTTGCCATGTAAACAGAGCGGTGCTGACCGCCCGTACAACCAAACGATACCGAAAGATGCTTAAAGGCTCGTTGCCTATATACCTCAACTGCATTATTCACAAGAGCAAACACCTTTTGGTAAAATGAATCAATCTCAGGATGCTGTTCAAGGTAATCAATCACTGGTTGCTCATTACCCGTTTGCATTTTGTACTCGGCAATTCGTCCCGGATTGGACAACGCTCTGCAGTCGAACACAAACCCACCCCCATGCTCGGGATGCTCCAGCGGGTATCCCTTTCGGTATGAAAAACTGTTAACCTCGACAGTTAAACCATTAAAAGGTTGGGATTGTTCGACACTATTTCCATATTTTTCTGCAATCGACTTAAGAATTGGATTAAGGGTTGGGAGTGATAATCCGCAATTCTCAACAAGATAACCAATATTAGCCGCCGCCAAGGGAATACTCTGTAGGAAGTGACTCCTACGCTCAAAGAAACCACGATATCCATATGCTCCAAGGGTTTGTATCACCCTAAAAAGTGCAAATGCGGGAAATACTTGTACCAATTGAACTTTATCTATTTCAACGCAACGGGCAACTTCATCTATGTAAAAGTTGAGCAGCTCGTTGCGAAGCTTTTGGGGAAAATTGGCTCGCGCCTGGTAAAGGAACGAAGCCACATCGTACAGTAAGGGGCCACGACGTCCGCCCTGATAATCGATAAAGTGAGGCCTATCGCCCACAAGCATTACATTTCGCGATTGAAAATCGCGGTAATGAAAGAATCCGCTGGGTTGCGACACCAAAAGCTTGGCAAAAGCCAAAAAATCGTCGTCGAGTGTTGACTCGTTAAAACGAATACCCGATGGTTTAAGAAAGCTATACTTAAAGTAGTTAAAGTCCCACATTACGCTTTGCAAATCGAATTCGGACTTGGGATAACACTTTGTAAAATCTAGGCCAACGGCACCATCAACCTGAAAACGGTCAAGCAGAGCTATGGTTTTCTTTAACAGCTCGGTTTTCGAATTATTTTCCCAATCAACTCCAACAATGTGGTCGAAAAGGGAATTATTGCCCAAATCGGATAACAGATAAAACTCCTCATTATCGGCAACTGCCAATACCTGCGGAACAGGCATGCTGGTTTTGGCGGTAGGTTCTTTTGATTGCGCAGAAACAGGAGCCAGAACAAACAGCATCAGCGCTAGCGTTGATGCCTGCAAGCACAACAGATTAAATCTAAAGC
>CAZTFJ010000152.1:0-1992 GCA_964612255.1 uncultured Rikenellaceae bacterium
GTTTATGGGTTTGATGACTTTCCCTGGCAGTCGTCCGTACTTGAAAGACATTGTGGTTGCAAAGAATTATTTAGACGAAAAAGAACTTCGCTCGCTCGGACAAATAGTTTCAGGGTATTTAGATTTTGCGGAGCGCCAAGCCGAAAGAGAACAGGCTATGTCTATGAAAGATTGGGCTGAACATTTGGATAAAATTTTGACGATGAGTGGTGAAAAACTATTACAGGGAGCAGGCTCTATTAGTCATGAAATTGCCATTGATAAGGCTACCACAGAATATAAAAAGTATCAACAAAAAACATTGAGTGAGGCAGAAAAAAATTATCTAGAAAGTTTGAAAATATTAGAGAATAAAGCCAAAAACAAGTAAAAATACCAACACTATTTGCCAGCATTCATAATCATGGGTGTTTCATAAAATAAATAAACCACAACTAGGGTAATACAACTTCCCTAGCTCCATCGGCAATTTGTATCTCTATGAATTCGGGTGCATACCCGAATTTATGCTGAAATGGAACAGATACTGCTCGCTTAAACTCCTCAACAAAATCTTTCCTAACCAGATTTAGGGTACAGCCACCAAATCCGCCGCCCATCATACGTGCACCTAAAACACCATCGAGTTTCTGTGTAGATTGAACCAGCAAGTCAAGCTCATTGCAGCTAACATGGTACTTGGCACGCAACCCATCATGCGATTGGTACATCAGCTCACCAAGCAGTGGCAAATTATGGTTGGCAATGGCATCGGTGGCCTCAAGCACACGCTCAATCTCCTCTGTTACATACTCGCAACGCAGAAAAATTTCCTCGCCCAAAATATCCTTATAGGGATAAACATCCTTTGAGCGCACATCGCGCAAACTCTTAACCTGTGGCATTTGCGAGGCTAGTAGCATAACTCCCTCCTCACAATTCAATTTACGGCGGTTATACTCCGATGAGGCAAGGCTGTGCTTAACCTTGGTATCGGCTAAAACAAACTCGTAGTGCTCCAACTCAATTGAAAAGTACTTGTATTCAAGCGACCTGCAATCGAGCAACATGGCGTGATTCTGCTTCCCAAAAATTGATGCAAACTGATCCATAATACCACACATAACGCCAGCGTAATTGTGCTCTGCCCTCTGCCCTATTTGGGCTAACAACATCTTATCAATATCACATTTGAAAAGGGAATTGAGAGCAGTTGCAAAAACGCTCTCCAGTGCAGCTGATGAGGAAAGACCTGCTCCCGATGGTATATCGCCACCAAATACAGCATTAAAACCTTTTGGGAAATACCCAAGCGCCTTTAACTCCTGCACCACACCGTATGGATACTTAGCCCAATGGGGCATTTCGTTTGCTTCTCCATCAACAGTAAAACTGAAAGTTCTATTATAATTAGCCGAAAGCAAGTTAACATCACCAGAATTATTGGGTGCAATGGCAAGAAAAATAAACCTATTTATTGCTGCCGGCAACACGTATCCATTGTTATAATCGGTGTGCTCGCCAATTATGTTTATCCTACCTGGGGCAGCAAATAGCCGAAAATCTGCGCCAAATTTTTGGGTAAATAGTTCTGTAACTTGATGATATGTCATACTACATAAATTGTTTTATGGTAAAGTGCCAATAGCCAAATTCGATAAAAATTGCTACCAAAATGCTGTATAAAGCACCACAAGAATTATTAAAACTGCATAAGCAGCGATATTGAAATTACGCCCTGTTTTAAAGGTTTCTTTTGGTAATGGTATCGATTTTGGATCTTCGTCAAACTTTGCCGTTAGCAGGCTAACCATTATAATTACCACCATGGTAATTAAGCAGGTGTACATCATCTGATCGAGGAAAGGCATCTCAATGGGTAAGAACTTAAGCAGCAATGCCACAGGTATTGATGATATAACCCCAATAATTGCCCCCTTGCTGTTAGTCTTTTTCCAGAATAGCCCCATGAGGAAAACGGCCAAAATGCCTGGACTTACAACGCCCGTATAC
>CAZTFJ010000152.1:2002-3481 GCA_964612255.1 uncultured Rikenellaceae bacterium
CCTGAATGTACTGAAACATCTGTGGCATTGTATCTAACGCAGGGGCTACCAGAACAGCAATGGCCAACGATACTATAACTGCAATTCGACCAACGGGAACCAAATCGGAGCCATCGGTTTTTTTGGAGATGTATGGTTTGTAAATATCCATAGTAAAAATGGTGGCAGTAGAGTTTAGCATCGACGCCAACGACGAAACGATAGCAGCCGACAACGCAGCAACTACTAACCCCTTAATTCCAACCGGAATAAACGATTTGATAAGCCAGGGATATGATATATCATAATTAATAGAACCGTCGGGCCTGAGAAAGTCTGCTTTTACCCCATCAATTATGGCTGTTCCCTCGGGCTGGGTAAACATTACAAAGGCTATAATACCGGGGATTACTACAAATAGGGGGAGTAATAGCTTAAGGAATGCAGCAAATGCTAAGCCCTTCTGAGCCTCTCGAAGCGATTTGGCAGCTAATGCTCGCTGTATAATGTACTGGTTAAATCCCCAGTAGTATATATTTGCCACCCACATACCGCCAATGAGAACGCCAATGCCGGGAAGATTCATAAACTCAGAATTATCGCGCTTAAGAATCATATGAAACTTATCGCTAGCAGTGGTGTAAATATGATCTAACCCGGCAAAAATACCACCTTCGGGTGTAACGTGATTCAGGGCAATTATGGTAGTAATTAAACCTCCGGCAACCAGAAGCACTACCTGAATTACATCTGTCCATGCCACAGCCGAAAGTCCTCCCCAAATAGAGTATGCCGCAGCAAAACAGGCCAGTCCAACAATAAAGTACATTATCATAGCCCCATCGCCAGCACCCAAAATGGTATCGAGCGCTTTGGCACCTAAAAACAGTACCGAAGTTAGGTTCACAAAGATGAAAAGGGCCACGCAAAATACTGCCAGAATGGTTTTTAGATTGGTGTTAAAACGTTTCTCGATAAACTGAGGAATGGTAAACAATCCCTGCTTGATGAATATGGGTAGAAAAAACTTGGCCACCACTATTAGCGTAAGAGCAGCCATCCACTCGTACGAGGCAATGGCCAGCCCAATGGCAAAACCAGAACCCGACATGCCAATAAACTGCTCTGCTGATATGTTGGCAGCAATTAGCGATGCTCCAATTGCCCAAAAGGGCAAACTTTTACTGGCCAAGAAGTAATCCTCGGCGCTTTTCTTTTCGCCTTTCTTTCCGCGCGACACCCAAAGGCCTACCGATAGAATTAACAGCGCGTAAGCTGCAAAGATAATGTAGTCGAGAGTTGAGAACCCCATAATAGTATCGATTAGTTTAAGAATATTGCTTATAAAACTACAAAAATAGTATTACCCTACAACGACCCTCTCACAATTAGCGATGTACGAGACCGCACCAGGGAAACAGGCGAGCGCCCCGCAGGTACCGCTCCACGACCACGCGCTCGTCGTCGAGGGGTTGCGCGGGCTCTCCGCCGGATGAGAGC
>CAZTFJ010000152.1:3491-7096 GCA_964612255.1 uncultured Rikenellaceae bacterium
TTATAAAACTACAAAAATTGTGTTACCCTACAACGACCCTCTCACAATTAGCGATGAGGGATTCTGAACCTGATTTCGTTTTTTAGACATTACCAGCTGAGCTAGCGTTTTGCCCATGGCAACAAAATCGGTTGATATGGTTGTAACCCCATTGGCCACAACCTGTTTTAGCGGGGTATCGTTATACGATATAATCCCCACATCACGCCCAATCTCTAAATGTACCTCTTGCGATGCCTTAACAACCTTTACCAAATCCCTATCCCAAATCACAATGTAACACTCTCCCCTGGTCACCTGCCTATTGTTTAAATCGCTAATTAGCTCAAACGGAACTCCCTCCTCCTGACAAAAACGCAAAAATCCTTTAAATTGCCCCTCGGGCTCCTTACCACCAGGATATACCATTATAAGCTTGTTGTATTTTGATATAAGCTCTTTACCCGATTGTAGTGACTTGTAAATATCACTCTCAAAGTTTTGATAAACCGCAGGGAATATCTCCATTAAATCATCGGGCAACTGGTCCAGCACAATAACCCTTCCCTTTAAGCTTTGCAGCAACGGGGCAGTGCCCGAAAATTTAGCAGGCATTACCACATAAGTTGTGTAAAGCCCGTTGTTTTCGCTAAGCAGGCTATCGAAAACCTTACGATTAAAGTGATGAAAATAGATATCAACAAAGGTATCGTTGCTCAAAGCCGAAACGAAAGAGTTGTACAGCTCCTCCTTAAAAGGGTTTAGCTCATCGAAAAGCACAAAAATTTTATGGGTAATATTTGCGTGGATAGAATCGATATAGTACCCTTTTCCCGGTATGGCCTTGAGTATTCCAATTGCTTTTAGCTCGGCGTAGGCATTTAAAACAGTATCGCGCGAAAAGCCCCAAGTTTTGCACAGGGAGTTAACGCTTGGCAACTTATCGCCAACAGCAAAAGTACCCATTGCCACAGAATCTAAAACAGAGTTTACAATCTGCTTGTATTTCGATTCTGGCGAATCTCTATCAATTTTTATTTCTTGTTTCGACATTTAATTCTAGTATGTACTGGTGGGCAATATTACATTTTTTTATTGTAACATAAAAAATCTGTCAGATTTTTATTCCATTTCAATCGCCACCCTCTTAACATAACTTCATAACCTATAATTCATATAGATTTAATCTATTTTTGAGATTTTATTAAACCCATAGCCTTCGGTATAAATAACTAATCGGCGTAAATAAAAATGAAAATTATATATTTTTTTACCTACCAGTTCATACTAGTTTGTTTTTTTCATATATTTCGCTTTGAAAACAATATCATTTCACCAATGCCTAAAAACTAAACTCGATGAATAAAAAAATCACTCTACTCATTATTGCATTATCAATATGCTTTACCTCCTTTTCCCAAGAAACGGAGCCAAAAACCGGTTGGAACTTTGGGGTACTACCCGCTCTAGGATTCGATTCAAACCTTGGTTTGATGTATGGTGGAATTGTGAACCTTTTCGATTATGGCGATGGTACACGTTTCCCCGATTACGACCATAGCCTTTACCTACAGCTCTCGGCCTATACTCGTGGAAGTATGGATGCCATCGCATTTTTCGACTCGTACACGCTTATTCCCGAAAAGCATTTTATAGGTCGATTTAGCTACAACCGCAACAGAACCTACCCTTTTTACGGATTTAATGGAGCACAAACTATTTACAACTCCAATTTCGAGACTTTTGGAGCCGACGATTTCATTTCGCAGGTATTTTACAGGCTCGATCGTGGACAAACCAAGGTTGATGTGCTTGTGGAGGATAAGATTGCCGACTCAAAATTTAACTGGATTGCCGGTTTAGATTTGGGCTGGTATCAAATATCGACAGTAGATATTAACCACCTGAATAAAAAGAAGGAAGGCGACGATATTTTACCTAATGCCAATTTGCTTTACGACCAATTTGTGGATTGGGGTTTGGTTCCCCAAAACGTTAAAGATGGGGGATTCGACAACAGCATTAAGCTTGGAGTAGCCTACGACTCGCGCGATAGGCTAACCAACCCCATGCGCGGAATGTGGACAGAGGTACTATTCCGTGGCGCACCCAAGTTTATTGGTAATCCCAACAACTTTGCTCGCATTGCATTTACTCATCGACACTACTTAACAATTGTTGAAGAAAAACTCTCGTTTGCGTACCGTTTATGGTACGAGGGAAACTTTGGAGATGTACCATTCTATAGTCGCCAACACCTAACCACAAGGGATTGCATTGAGGGTTTTGGTGGTGTGAAAACCGTTCGGGGCGTGTTAATGAACCGAGTAGTTGGAAGGCATACTGCAATAGGTAACTTTGAATTACGATGGAAAGCATTTAGATTTAATGCCATTGGACAAAACTTTTACGTTGGCTTCAATGCCTTTGCCGATGCGGGTAGCGTTTTGCAAGGCTATAACCTTGACCTTTCGAGTGTACCGCTGGCCATACAAAATCGTTTTTTTGCAGACGAAAGCAATGAGCTGTTTTACACCATTGGTGGTGGGCTAAAACTAGTTATGAACGAGAACTTTGTTGTTTCTGCCGATTACGGCCTGGCAATGGACAAAAACTACGGAACATCGGGTATGTACATAGCAATTGGGTATTTATTCTAAAATATTTGGGGTATGAAAAAACTGATTCTTATATCGTTACTGAGTGTTGCATTCTTTAATGCAGTAACACAAAATTGGCAAAACCCAGAATTTATTGGCGAAAACAAGTTGCCAGCCAAGGCGCTGCTTATACCATTTGCAGAACAACCAACGTTTGATTTAGCAAACGAAGAATCGCCATACATAAAAATGCTCAACGGCCAATGGAGATTCAAGTTTTTAACTAATCCCAACACTGCACCCGCTGATTTTACCCAACCCAATTTTAATGACAGTAGCTGGGACAAAATCATTGTTCCATCAAACTGGCAGACCAAGGGCTTTGGTACACCAATTTACACAAACCAGGTGCATCCTTTCCCAATAAATCCGCCCAGTGTTCCCGTTGATGGCAACGAAACCGGATTGTATAGACAATGGTTTAGCGTTCCCGATAGTTGGGATGGCCGCCAGGTAATTATCCATTTTGCTGGCGTGCAGTCTGCCATGGAGCTATACCTCAACGGACAGTACATTGGCTACAGCCAAGGAAGTATGACCCCAGCGGAATTCGATATTACATCAGCCTTAAAGAAGGGCGATAATTTACTGGCCACAAAGGTTATTCGCTGGTCCGATGGCAGCTACATCGAGAACCAAGATTTTTGGCGAATGAGCGGAATCTTCCGGGATGTTTTCCTATACTCGTTGCCCAAGCAAGCTTTATGGGATTTGTCGGTAAATACAACCTTTAGCAATAATTACACAAAATCGAACCTTGTAATTAAAGGTAAAGTTTTAAAAACCAGCGAAAACTCCTCAGATAAAATTTATACAAAGCTGATGGATGCTCAAGGTAACATTGTTTTTGACTATGCTACCGAACTACTCCAGTCAAATAATGGGCATTCATTCCAAATATCAAAAGAAATAGATAACCCAAAGCTTTGGAGTGCCGAGGAACCAAACCTTTACCAGCTGGTTTTA
>CAZTFJ010000153.1:0-7037 GCA_964612255.1 uncultured Rikenellaceae bacterium
TTTATATTATCGTTGTGCCTTACCTATCGTTTAGTTTAAAGAAGCTAATAAGATCCAAAAGCTGCATTGCCTGCGATGATAGTTCCTCTGCACTACTGGATAACTCTTCGCTCGAAGCAGCATTTTGCTGTGCAACTCCATTAAGCTCCTGTATCGCATTGTTTACTTGTTCAATACCGCCACTCTGCTCATTGCTCGATGCGGAAATTTCCCTTACCAATTCGGCAGTTTTCTGAATTTCAGGAACAAGCCCTTGCAGGGCATTCTCAGAACTTTCGCTAAGGCCTAAGCTCTCTTTTGACAAATCAATAATCTCCACCGCAGCCTCCTTAGTTTTTTCGGCCAGTTTACGAACCTCTGCTGCAACCACGGCAAACCCTTTGCCATGCTCACCAGCCCTTGCTGCTTCAACAGCAGCATTTAACGCCAGAATGTTGGTTTGAGCAGCAATATCGCTAATAATATCTATCTTTTCTGCAATTGATTTTATTGATGTGTTGCTCTTAAGACTGGTTTCAACCATATTCTGCATGCTCATCTCAGCCTTCTTCGAAATTTTTTCGGCTTCCTGAGCGTTATTTGCAGTTTGCTGAATTACTGCAGACACCTGCTCGATGGTAGAAGAAATCTCCTCAACATTCGATGCTTGCTCATTTGCACCCTCTGCTATAATTTGAGATGAGGTGCTTATCTGCTCACTGGCACCCGATATCTGGTCGGCCCCTCCAGTTATTGATATTACAATTTCTTTTAGCTGAGTAGTCATCTCCTCCATGCTCCTAGCCAACTTGCCCACTTCGTCCTTGTTGCTAATACTAAAGGAAGTTATAAGATTACCCTGAGCAATCTCATCGGCCTTGCTTGAGAGGTTTACAATTGGGTTGGCCAAACGTTTACCTAGCACAACTGCAGCAATGGCAGATATTACAATAAGTACAATTAGCGTTGTTGTTAACCAAAGTAACTGGCTGCGATATGCTTGATTATTTCTCTCAACATACTCTTGCAACACTGTCTCAATATCATCTACATAATTACCTGTACCCACAACCCAATCGAAAGGCTCGAAATATAAGCTATAACCACGTTTTGGTGCTGGTTCTGAAGAACCTGCCCTTGGAAACCAATAATCGGTAAATCCACCACCCGACTTTCCAGCAGCAATAATATCACGAATTAAATATTTACCATTTACATCTTGTATATCCATACGATTTGTTCCCTCCGAGCTACCACCGAGTAAAACAACATTGGTTCCGTCGGATCGATCGGCCCAAAAGTAACCCTCGGCCCCATACCGCATTTCACGTAAAATTGTTGCGCCAAGTGCTTGGGCACTATCCAAAGAAAATTCTCCTTGCCTTGATAAGTCGTATACACGCTGAAGTGTTGACACAGCTGTTTGCACCTGCGATTTTATCATATTATCATAATCGGTGTACAAAAGATGATTTAGCTGCTCTAAATCGCGTTGGTTTTTATTGGTTGTTAAAACTCCAATAATTATCCCTGAAACAACTGCCACAAAAGTGGCACTCGTTAATGCCAGAAGAACAATCTTATTTACAATTTTATTCATATGCATTCGGGTTTAATGTTTATAGAGAGAATATATACTTGGCAAAACAGGGAGTTTAATTAGCTTGTACTCTTTTCCTTGCAAATTGATATATTGTGTAAAGCGCAACAATAACCATTGCCATTATGGCCGCATAATAAATCGCCTTAAAGTCAGCCTGACGCCTGATGGCTATTCCTAAAAATGCCCAAGTTACTGCCACACCAATAAATGGATTAGCCAAACGTGCTTGAGCAACCATCACAACAAGAGTTCCTATGGCTATCATACCTATAGTCCAAAATTGCTCAGAAAGCCCCCATCCACTCCAACTGTATTGGACAAGCAGTGCTGTTAAGTTGGCAATTGTAGCAATGCAAATCCAACCAAGGTAAACTCCAAAACCAGCTTTTAACAAATTAAAAGACAGAGATTTTAACCTGATATTTATAAAAGTAAGGGTAGCCAACAGTGCAAGCATAATTACAAACGAAACAATGAGCCACTGATAATGCCAGGCAAGTATCCATAACCCATTGAATATGCACGTAAATGCAAATCCCCAACCAATTAGTTCAACAAAATCTTTATACTTATTGCTAAACTGAAATACAACAAGTACAAACAGTAACAGATAGATTACACCCCATAAAGAAAATGTTAAACCCGCAGGCACAAAAAGATTAGGATAAGCATCGGACAGTTCACCAGTAGTAACTCCATTTAAGGGTAACGCATTGGCCAAATAGTTCAGAACTATCATCAATACAAAGAAGGTGGCATTAGCTATTTTCTGTATCATAGGTAGGTTAAGTGTTTGAATTATGCTAATTTAATAAAAATAACACATACTAATGAGCTTTTCTGCAAATTTTGACAATCAATTACAAAACCGCTTAACTATCAACAAGCAAACAAACAACAAACAAATCAACTTTTATTAAACACTTTTCAAACGCATACAACCAGTTATCATAAAAAAACCGCCCTATTACAGGCGGTTTTACATATTATCAAAACGTAGTAGAATTACCTTAACTTAGCGCTTCCGTAGCGAACTTTAACCTTTACGCTACCCGACTTACCTTGCGATTTGCCCACGAAACCGTTAACAGTTAACCTATTATTGCTCTCGATACGGCTAACTTTTGATGGTTCATGGTAAGTTATACCACCATATGAAACCTCACCGTCTATATCATACGATACTTCCTTGGGTATTGGGGCATATATACTGCTGTAGCTGCCATTGAATGTTATATCTTCAAATGTGCTGGCAACCTCCTCAATGCGAACATCACCGTAGCGGCTTTCAACCTGCAATTTTTTTGATAATTTTTTAATCCGATAGTTGGTGTAACCACTTTCGGCAACAAGATTTTCAACAGAACCCAGCGTATAGTTGTCGTATTTAGACTCTAACACCAATGAGCTTAAGTTGTCTATTGAAACCTTTGAGTACTTGCTTACCATTACTAACGCTTTTCCTTTTACAACATCAAGGTTTGCATATTTCACATCAAACCTCATCCAGTTCACCTCATCAATCGAGGCATTTCCGTAGCCTAGAGTAATTTGGCTAAGCGGATCGTGCGAGCCATAAACTATTCTGTTAGCCTTGAGGTTTCCGTACTTAACATTTATTGTTGAAAACCCAGTGAGCTCATCAATAAACATATCGCCGTACTTATTCTTAAGTTCCACATCAATATGCTTAGGCATACGTATTTTGTAGTCGATACTCAGCTCCTTGGTACTTGTACCAAAGCTAAAGTTACTTGCCGAGCGCATAAGCTTCTCGTCTATTTCGGTTACCCCGCGAACCTGATTACCAACCTGCTCAAGGGTAATGCTAATGGCCGAAATCATTCGCTCTGCTTTTTCGCTACTAGAATGCTCAACTCGAACATTAACCTCAATAGAGATGGCGTTTTTATCCCAGTTCTCAACCACAACCTGTCCAAAACGATTGCTTATGTATAGTTCAGTGTTTTTGTCTACTTTAAACTCTTGGCTATAGGACCTAGTTTGCTCGTCGGCTTGTAGCTTGCTTGTTCCCATTACAAGGGCAAGCGTAACAATTATTAAATACAACTTATTCGATTTCATTTTAATATAATTTATTTGTTAAACATATAAACATCCTGCATTCTGAGTATTATACCGTCAAGAGCGTCGAGCTGCGCTTGGTAAAACCGAGTAAGCACAAAAGCTGCTTTATAGGGCATAGGGCTTATGGCGATATCGTTTATTATTGATTGATAGTTATCATTCATATCTTGCATTGCAAGGGTTACTTCATGGTACAACGCAGATCTATCGCCAGTCATCATTTGAGTTATTAGCTGCTGCTTCTGTGTAACTTGTGCTTGGTAATATTGGTCAATCCGCACAATTTCTGGCGAAATTTTAACAGATGCCAGTTCGGACTCAGCCTGATTAAATATTCCATTGGTATTTAACAAAAGGCTAAAGGTAAAAGTAATGATTAAACCTGCTACGGCTGCTGCGCTAGCCACTAACCAAACATTTGGTTTACGAACCTGGTTGGCCGATGATAGCCTAGCCTTAAACCTATCGAGATGCCCCTCGGCTGGAACCTCACTATCGAGAAGTTCTCTGCGCTCATTTATGAAATCCTGTAATTTATCCATAGCTCGTTCCTATTTTCGTTTCATAAGTTCTGCCAATCGGCATTTGCCCCTTACAAGCTGCGATCGCGATGATGATGAAGTTATCCCTAACATTTCTGCAATCGACTCATGGTCGTACCCTTCAATATAATAAAGCGTTACAACTAGCCTGTACCCTTCGGGTAGCTGCTTTATGGCCTCCATAAGTTGGTTCACTGTTTCTGGAGATATATCGCTGTTTTCCTCCTGCTCGTCGGTGCTTAATCCGTATGCTTCGTCGATTGGTATCTGCATAAACTTTCTCTTCTTCACAAAATCGAGCGAAGCGTTAACCACTATCCGTTTCAACCAAGCGCCAAAACTAACCTCGTTGCGGTAGGTATTAATCTTATCGAAAGCCTTAAAGAACGCTTCTTGCATAACATCCTCTGCTTCAAATGCATCGCCAATAATTCTAATGCAACTGTTGTACATTGCCCGGTAGTACAACTTATAAATATCAAACTGTGCCTTGCTATCGCCCTGCCTACACCTATCAACCAGAGCCTGATGAATATTGGGATAACTACCTTTGCTACTCATATTACTGACTTAATGACGAGATAATAAAAAATACGCTGCATAGCTCTTTCTTTTTTTGCAAAGTAGCATAAAAATATCTACACGACAACAGATGGCATAAACCTTTTATGCTGTAAAAAACTTTTTATTTGCAAGCCATACTAATTTTCAAAAGGGCATTTCAGTTACCTTTGCAGCGTTTTATCATAAACCAACTTAACTAATCAAATTTCCAATGAAACGAAGTTTTTTACTGCAAACCACACGCAGGGTAAGCTTTCGTCGTTGGGGGAACAAGTCGTTCTGCGCATTTGCCAGCCTTAAGGCACTAATAAAGGTAAGCGTTATCTCCGTATCGTACAGCCTTTTAGTTATGCCAAAGGTAGCCGATGCACAAACAGACAGCCTCGTTATAAAATCTAACGTAGAGATTGATGAGGTAACTATTAGTTCTTCCCAACCAGCAAGCACATACTCCGAAAGGCTAAGAGCCGTGGTGGTTTTAAACAAAGATGATTTTGAGCACCAACCCGTTAGCAATTTGCACGAGCTACTTAGAAACATTGCTAGTGTAGATATCCGCCAGAGAGGTGGCCACGGTGTTCAGGCCGACCTAATGGTTAGAGGCGGATCGTTTGACCAAGTAACTATTCTACTAAACGGTGTTAACATCACCGACCCCCAAACCGGACACCACAACCTGAATATCCCCATCGATTTAGAATCTGTTGAACGCATAGAACTACTACAAGGCCCTGGTGCAAGAATTTACGGACCGGGGAGTTTTAGCGGAGCCATCAACATTATTACATCGACAAATAAAAGTAAACAAGCCAAAATTTCTGCAACCACCGGGCAATTCGGTTTGCTAAAAACACGAGCATCGGCTAGCGCAACTAGCAAACGTTCTACTTTTTTTGTAGCTGCCTCATCGGGCAAATCGAATGGCTACCAACCAAATACCGACTTTAACACGCACAACATCTTTACTCACGGCAAGATAAAATTAGCACAAGGAAATATCGATATCCAGGCCGGATATCAAGATAAAAGTTTTGGCGCTAACAGCTTTTACACGCCAAAATTCCCCGAGCAGTTTGAGCAAACACAAACATTTTTCTCGTCCGTAGGAATATTGCAAACGGTTAGCAGTGTTAAACTATCGGCAAACGCATACATAAGACAACATAACGACAGGTTTGAATTGTTTCGAAACCAAAGCCCCGACTGGTATATGGGGCACAACTATCACAAATCGATTGTATCTGGGGGAAAATTGCTAGCCTCATCGCTTTATAAATTAGGCAGAACCAGAATTGGCTCAGAGTTCCGAAACGAACAAATATACAGCAACGTGCTGGGCTCGTTGATGCACTCCCCAAAACCCATAAATGCCTTTACAGACACTAGCTATACTAAAGGGGCTACGAGGCAAGCTGTTAATTTATTTACAGATCACACAGTTTATTTAAATAGCACATCGGCATCGGCAGGAATAAACCTAACCTTTAGCGATGCATTTGGATTTAGCAGCAACTACGGACTAGACCTAAACCAGAGGATTGCTAAATGCCTAAGCTTTTACGCTTCGGTTAGTAATGCTATTCGATTCCCCACTTTTACCGATATGTATTATAGCGGCCCCACCAACGAGGGCAACATCGACCTTAAACCCGAAAAAGCAAACAATTTTGAGGTGGGAATAAAATTCAACACCCACAAGATTAGCGCTAGCGTTGTAGGATTTTATAGGCAAGCAACTGATGTAATTGACTGGGTTAAAAACCTAGAAGATGAGAAATGGCGTACTATGAATCATACTCAAATAAACACAAAAGGAACAGATGTTATGGTAGCAATTAATAAATTCGACAAGCTGCCATCCATTAAAAGCCTAATGCTAAACTACGCTTTTTTGCACTCCGACAAAGAAGCAGACGAATTGCAATCTTACTATGCGTTAGATTACCTAAAGCATAAATTTACTGCAAATGTGAACCACAATATCTACAAAACCATAGGCGCCTCATGGACAATTATTCTGCAAGATAGGGCAGGTGGATATACCAGCTACCCCGAAAATATTGAAACGCCCTACCCTACCGTTACAATGCTAAACGTTAGGCTTTATGCAAAACATAATTGCTTTGAAACATCTCTTGACATCCACAACTTGTTTAATAAGCCTTTTGTTGACATAGGCAATATTACACAACCGGGCAGGTGGATATCAGCTAGCTTTAGCGTTACCATTAAATAATTATGCGGGATAAAAAAAGTAAGAA
>CAZTFJ010000154.1:0-7030 GCA_964612255.1 uncultured Rikenellaceae bacterium
CTAATATCCTGTGGATTTAAAATTTGCAGAGTATCGTTTGTTTTAATATCGACCAGTTTAACAGAAAAAAGTTTCCCTTGCACCTCATAGTTATCGGCCAGCTGAAGCTTACCTTCAATGGTAACCTTATCGATTAAGGTTTTATTCAATACCGAAACAACAAAAAGACTACTTACGTTGGGTTGATTTCGTTCCACAAGAGAAACTATTCCCTCATCGCTACTCATAGGGCAGTACCACATATCATCGTCGGGGGTACTAATGGGGTAGCCCAAATTAATAGGTGCAGACCACTCTTTATTCTCGAGGCGTTGCGAGTAGAAAACATCGTAGCCACCAAGTGAATTGTGTCCTTGCGATATAAAAAACAGCCTCTTGCCATCGGGTGAGAGGTAAGGAGCCTCCTCGTTATGAGGAGTGTTTAGGCTAGCACCTAAGTTTTGCGCCTCTCCCCAATCACCATTCGGTAATCGTGAACTCATGTACAAATCAAGGCCTCCGGCTCCACCTCTCCTATTCGATGAAAAGAACACTGTTTGCCCATCGGGCGAAACAGAAGCGAAAGTTTCCCAAAACCTCGAGTTTATAGGCTTTCCCATTTTCTGTGCCTTTTGCCACTGACCATCCAATTTGGTACTGCTATAAATATTGCCAATACCATCGTCGTTCTTAAAAATGAATATCTCCGTACCATTAGAATTGATGGCCGTTGAAAACAAATCGCCCTCTAAACCAACTGCCAATGATATGTTTTGAGGAGCCAACCACTTACCATTATCATCTTTCTGAGAAACGTAAAGCGCATTGTAGAATTTTTCTTTCACAGTATACACCAGATGATTTTTATCTGCCGAAATGGATGCTCCATGAACAAAAGCCTTTGAATTACCAACAGGGAAAGGAATACACCTTAGCCTTTTCTCCTTAGCCATCATTTCCTTGGCTCGGTTACAAGCTTGTATTTGTTGCTCAACATACTCTAGGTAATACAAATCCTTCTTGTCGAGCCTCTCTCTAAATTGCTGGTATGCCTCAATTGCCTTGTCAAATTGGTTCTCAATTCTGTAGCTCTCGCCAAGATAAAACAATGCATCTATAGGGGCTCCCTCCTCCTTATATGAACCTTCTTGATACGAGGGATTGATATTCTGTACCGCTTTTAGTAGCGGTTCAATTGCATTATGCTTTACACCGGGGATGCACAAATAGCATCGGCCCAATCGATAGAATATATTTGCATTGCCATAATTCTCATCGATTAGCTTTTGATACAAAGGCAACGCCTCTCTTGCATCATTGAATAGGAAATAATACTCCGCATCAGCAAAGGTAGTTTTATAATCAAATTCCTGCGACTTTACTGAAAGTGTTGAAAATACAAACCAAAAGATAAGTGCTATGCTTGTGGCCTTGATTGTTGCTAGTTTTGGTTTCATATACAGCTTATAGGTTTGGGGTTGGTTTGGGGTTTTTAAAAACTATACTTGCCTTACAATAAGCAAATTTAACAAAATAGGATGGATAAGTAAAGAGAAATCATTATATGTTTTTCAACTCAATTTCACTTTTATCAACATTGCCCTTGATTAATAAGTTACAACATTCCTCAATAAAAAAACAAAGCCGAGATCTAGGTCTCGGCTCTACAATACTTGGCTTAAAATTTACCTGCGTTTTCGGCGCCTAAGAAATAGAAGAATTGCAACTCCCACTGCTAAAAACAAAGCAATAATAGCAAAAATATTTCGGGCGCTCATGCTCTCTCGCTGTGCAGCTAACACAAGCATCTGTTGCTCATCGTCACTCAGATTAAAGTACCCATTTACTGCCGATTGTGCTAACAGGGTGAAGAATTCCTTTACGTAAGGCTTAATCTCTAGGTAATTATTGTTTATAAGATAGCTCCAAAGCGCTTCGAACGACGCTATTTGCGGTTGAGTAAGTAGGGCCTCATCTATAATTGCGGCTAACTTAGGCGATGCATTTCGTTTTAGCCTTTGCAAACGGTAAAAGAAATCCTCATCGTACGAGGTTTGGGATATTTTACGCGAGTTTATATACTTGGCTTCCACTGCATTTACGCTAACAACATCTAAAAATTTTGCAAATGCTGAAATCATATCCTCAGTCTTGCCAAGGGAGTCGGCATCAATTACTAAGCGATTTATCCTTGCAAAAAGCATTTCGGGGGGTAAGTTCCAATTGCCCTCTAAAAGTTTAGCAATATCTGGGTCATCACTAGATAGCCCCATACTTGCAAGGAGATCTCTAAACCTCATATTTTGTGGAGAATCCTTTTCCTTGTCATTCTGGAATGAGCGGCTAGGCAAGGTTTTTACCGAATCGGTTTTCACAGAATCGGTAACATTAGATTGCAATTCGCTCAATGAACTATCATCCTCAAACAATTGTGGCACATTGGTTTCAGCAGCAAAAACGGTGTCGATACTGGAAGGTTCCTCTATGCTAAATGCTGCCAAACTTGAACTATCGCTGGCAGATATACCTGAAAAATCAGTGGTATCAACATCAACCTCGGTTGTTGTATCGGTGTTAAACTCGTTCTTGCCATTGAACTTTTTCAATACTGCTGCATATAATTCCTCCGACTGGTCTCTTAGGTTATAGGGTTTCCCTTCGAAGAAAAGCGTGTAATCCGACTCAGACTCGATGTATCCTCTGTGCTCAGGCCTCTTGGGGTCGAGCAGTGCAACTCCCGATACCTTTGCCGTGTCAACTACTAAAGTATGTGAGGGCAACTCAGATCGACGTGCATAAAAATCATCCAATGAAACTATGCTGCGCTGATACTTGGGAAGAAAAATCTCAACCTGAGTAATATCTTTTTCTCCATAACCATTAGGGTCGAAAACAGCCATAAGGCCAGTTGCGCCTTCGTTAAGAGGAAAGTAAAATTGCTCGTCGTCGGCAGTATTTATTGGAAACCCAAGGTTAATTGGCTGAGACCATTTGCCGTTGGCTTGGGTTGAAAAGAAAATATCGTACCCACCCACCCCATGATGTCCATCGGAGGAAAAGAACAGAATTTTTTCATCGGGGGTAACAAAGGGAGAATTATCGTTAAACGAGGTATTCACATCAGGGCCAAGATTTTTGGCAGGGCCCCAATTGTCACCAGATGTTCTTTCGGATACATACAAATCTTGCTCACCATAGCCTCCCTGACGATTACTGGAGAAGTAGAGCCTTTTACCATCGGGCGAGATGCAAGCATAGGTTTCGTAAAACTCTGTATTGATGTTCTCGTTGAGCTTGCGCATAGGTGTCCATGCACCATCTACAAAGTTTGAAACGTAAATATTCCCATCGTGATTATCGTCTTTAAAAAGATAAAGTTCGGTTCCATCATGCGAAATTGAAAGCGTTGAGCAGTTCCCGTTCACAACCAAGTCGAGAGTAATGTTTCGAGGTCGTCCCCACTTATCGCCCTCTCTCTTTGCTATCATAATGGCTTGGTAAAATCGCTCATTGGAGGTATAGGCCAACGTTTGTCCATCGGCCGATACAACAGCATTATAGTTTGAAAATCGGTTGTTGATGTTTGAACCCAAATTGCTCCGCAGAAAGTTTACCGGATATCGTTGTATAACTCTTGATTTTTGGATAGCCGCTACCTGATGGTTAAGGTAGTCCATATCGTACTGCCTTTTGTTCTTGATATTGCTCCTAAATTCTTCGTAAGCCTCATTGGCCTTATCGAGCTGGTTGCTAACAAAATATGCATTCCCAAGATAGAACAGTGCCTCTAAAGGGGCTTGCTTTTCGCGAATTGAATTCTCGTTATAGCGGTTGGTTATGTTTTGCGATGCACGCTTTAGGTATTCTATTGCGCGCTCTTTACTACCAGCTACATTTAAATAGCAAATACCTATGCGGTAATCGAGATTGGCATTGTCTGGAAAATCGTTGTATATCCTAAGGTAAAGGGCTAATGCCTCCTCGTAATCTTCAAAATAAAAGTATGCGTTGGCATCTTGGTAGGTCTCCTCATGGTCTTGCCAGCCCTGAGCGTTTGCAGAAAGGGTGCACGCAAAAAACAGTAGGGAAACTATGAGGTAATGCTTAATCATTGGTTTTATGGGTTTTGCAAAATTCCATCCAAAAGTAAGTAATAATTTGGGGATAATACCATCACCCCACTATCAGTTGTTTGCAAAAAATTGTGTTTTTGAAAAAAACGTTTACAAGATGAGGGAAATATTGGGTGTGTAAAACGAGGGGTCATAACGAAAAGGTTACTAATTAGGCTTAAATGCTGATTGCACACTGGGTGAGTTGTTAAAAAACAATTGCTCTTTAACCAATGGGATGCCTGTTGATTGTAGCAAGCTATCTAAGTTAAACTCAACCCGATAAATATCATTTTCACCAAAGCTCTGAGGCATTATCCTAGACACGTAGCCAATAGAACCATTTCCAATGGGCTGATAAAACACATCGTCGTCGGTAGTGTTAATAGGGTATTGTAAGTTTACAGGTTTAGTCCAAGTTTTTTTTACGCGTTGCGAAACAAAAATATCGAAACCTCCCATTGTTTTGAACCCTTTGGATGAATAGAAAAGGCGATTTCCCTTTACCGACAAGGCTGGAGCAATATCGTCGAAAGGAGTATTCACAACGCTCCCAAGATTAACCGCTTCGGACCATTCGTTTTCGATACGCACCGAGAAATATAAATCGAATCCACCAAATCCTCCTGGACGATTACTGGAGAAGTATAGCGTATCGGCCGTTACATTAAAAGCGGCGTAGGTTTCCCAATCGCGAGAGTTAATCTCTTTGGGTAAACGGCTAATGCGAGACCACTCATTCTTCTCTGCATCAAAAGTAGTAGAGTAAATGTTAAATACATCGTTATCGTTTCGGGCAAGAAGAATAGTACGGCCATCAGCAGAAATGCCAACAGTGCTTACCTGTCCGTCGGCAAATAGCTGACTATTAAGATTAAGCGGATTCGACCATACTTTAGACGACTTGTTTGACAGCATTATTGCGCTATAAAACTGTTGCACTGAGGTGTACACCATCAAAGTAGTATCGGCCGAGACAACGGGGTTTACTTCGGGAAAACGTGTGTTAACAGTTCGACCTGCCGAGGTAAACACAACCCCCATAGGGTTGCTCATAAGGCTTTTAGCATATGCCAGCGATTCTATCTCCCTATTAACTATCAGTTTCTTTTCCTTATCGTCTTTAATAAGCTTTGCATACTGCTTAAAAGCAGCTAACGCTTTATCAAAATCGGCAGTAATTCTTAGCGCACTTCCGTAGTGTAAGTATACCTCTATTGGAGCTTTTGTTTCGGAAAAATACCCTTCCTTATACGATTCGGTTACGTCCTTTTTGGCTTTCTCAAAAAAATTAATCGACTTATGCTTCTCGTTTGGAATGTTAAGGTAACATAAACCAATACGATACAAAACGTTAGTGTTATCGGGGTATGCGTTCAGGAGCTCCAAATAAAGCGGTAGGGCATCAAGGTAATCTTCGTACAAGAAAAAGTACTCAGCATCAACAAAAACTCGCCTATAGTAAGATGGCCGTTGAGCCTGAGCAATAACAGAAAGTGTAACAAATAAAACAATGAAATATAAAGGCTTTCGCATATATAAACCCTACATAAACATTTGTGAATTTAATACCGTAACTACAAAGTTAACTCCTATTAAAAAAGATACTATTATTTTTCTTTTTCGAGAAGTTGCCTCCATCAACAATATTGGAATAACCTATTTATGGCTAAATTATAATTTTTTACTAAAATACTAAAAGAATTAAGAATTAAAATAATTACTGCTGTATATTCTCTCAATAAAATACAGATTGAATAATAAGTTAAACTAGCAGGCTGCAGCAAACAAACTGATTTCTACTTTATGGCCTGAATGTAATCACGAACTGCTTTAAGGTACATCCCACCAAGAGCTCCGTCAATAACGCGATGGTCGTATGAAAGTGACAGCATAGCCATTTGGCGAATTGCCATAGTATCGCCCATATCAGATTCAACAACTACTACGCGCTTTGTAATTGCTCCGATGGCCAAAATAGCCACCTGAGGTTGATTAATTATTGGTGTACCGGTAAGCGTTTCGAACATGCCCAAATTGGTTATGGTAAAGGTTCCTCCTTGAATCTCATCGGGCTGTAACTTGTTAGTTCGAGCCCGCATCGCAAGATCGTTTACCTTTTCGGCCAAGCCAGCCAGGTTTAGCTTATCGGCGCTTTTGATAACTGGAACAATTAGATTGCCATTTGGTAAAGCAGCTGCCAAACCAATGTTAACATTGCGCTTCATTAATATTTTATCGCCCTCAACCGAGCTATTTATCAACGGAAAGTCTTTTATTGCCCTAACAGCCGCCTCAACAAAAAGAGGGGTTAAGGTAAGTTTTTGCCCCTCACGTTTTTGGAACGCCTCCTTTTCTCTATTGCGCCATTGCACCAAATTAGTAACATCCACCTCGATAAATGAGGTAACATGCGCCGAGGTTTGTTTTGAGGCCACCATATGGTCGGCAATTAGCTTACGCATCCTGTCCATCTGAATTACCTCTACTCCTGCCCCGGTTGATTGTTCGATTTGCTCCGTCTGTTTAGCTTTAGGCTTTTCTGCAACTACTGCACGTTTCTGAATATAGGCTAACATATCGTCGCGAGTAATACGACCATTTAGGCCTGTTCCCTTAACATTCAACATCTCCTCGGTAGAAATACCTTCGCGCTTGGCAATGGTTCTAACCAAAGGGCTTGTTTGTGGCAGCAAGGCCGTATCAACTATTTGATTTGCTGGCTCTTTTTCGCTATGGGTTAAAGATTTTACTGATTCCGGAACTGGCTGCACAACCGGCTCTTGTGGCTGTTCCTGTTGGCTTTCGGGCTCGCTATCGATAGCATTATCTACCTCAACAATGGCAATAGTTTGTCCAACTTGAGGTACATCGCCCTCATTAAAAAGCAACTCCTTAACCCTACCTGCTGAAGGAGAGGGAATTTCGGAATCAACTTT
>CAZTFJ010000155.1:0-6988 GCA_964612255.1 uncultured Rikenellaceae bacterium
GAAACTGTGCCTCTATGCTTGCCAAGGCATATGCGGAGGTAACAATCGATTCCTGATTAAACCCTCTGATGGATCCGTATCCCCCAATGCGATACTGCTCACTATTGAAAAACGTTGAGGAAGAATGTATGGCGAAATTTTTTAGCAAATATCCTTTGGCCAAAGCCTTAATAACAATGTATTCCTTAAAAAGTGGGCGCATTACTATAAAATCTGCACCAAATTCGCCAATAGTTGACCTGCCCGATGACAAATCATCTGCAATTGTTGCCTCTCGTTGTCCAATTCCAACACTTGCATTCCCAATAAATCCCCTTTTGGTAAATACCTCCAAATTCTTTCTTTTAGTTCCTATTGCTGCTGTATAGAGTATCGTACTTGAACTTTCGGCACTATAATTAGTGGCTTTAGTTGAACGGTAATCCACACCCATACTAGCCATTACCTTTGGAAAAGCAAAACGAATTTCGAATTTTGGGTTGATATTAACATACGATGAATCGCGTCGATAAAGTGCGAATTGAGTTGATAGCCCCATATTGGTCCCTAAAAAATAATCCCAAGTTGATGCTACGTTTAGCTTTTGTACCCCCTTTTCCAACGACTGCCATTGAATGGTATTCAACTCCCCTGCCCTAAAAACATTTGAAAGGCGAAGGTTTACATCGCCAGTTAGTTTCAATGAGCTGGAAGAATTGAGGTCGGAAACGAAACCCAACACCCCCGAAAACTGGCTTGCTTTGCGGTTAGATAAATAGGTGTAAATTCTGGCTTTGCCAGGGATAAACTCTACCTCAACAGGCTTAATTGTTTTAATGAAAGGCAACTCATCGATTAACCGGTTGTAAATGGCAACAGCCGATTCGTTATATATTTCATATTTTTGAAAACCTAAATGCGATTCTACAAACTGCCTGGATATTTTGGCATCGCCTAGTATATAAAGAGTATCGAGACGAATAAAAGGGCCTGGCTGCACGCTAACTCTTGCATCCAAATAATTATTGCTAACTGATGTTCGATTTATATCGACCGAAGCAAAGGGGTACCCATTACACTCTAAATAGCCTAGCAACCTTTGCACATCTTGCCCAACAGATTTTGGGTTCAGCAACTTACCGTTTAACTTTGGGAGCTTCACTCCTGCCCTTTGAAACCAAATGGCCGAAAGGCTATCGGGTTTAATCGAAGCTAAGTGATACTTTTCGCCACGATATCCAAATGCTACATAAACTCTTTTATGAAAAACTATTGAATCAATCCGAGCCTCTAAAAAGCCTTGGCCATAGAGGTTGTTGAGACATTGAGTAAATTTTTTAAAGGCAGATAACGAGTCGATTGGCCCTTCGGCCTGAAAACATCTTTCGGATTTTACTACATCAACAAAGTTAAAGATACCATCAACCTGTGCACTTGAAATTGATGGGTATACTATAACCAGAATGAATATGCAAACCTTTGGCACCATATGATGTGTAAAAAAGGGTAAACCACCAATAGCTGGCTAAAGGTAATGCAAAACTTTGGCAAAGGCTATTTAGCACGAAGTAAAACCAAAGCGAAGAAAAGGAAACGAGGATTACATTTCGTTATTCATGAAACCTTGATCATGCAGTACCTTAAGCAGCACTTTAGAAAACGTTACATTATCTTTCTTGGTATAACGATTATCGGTAAAAATTTGGGCAAGGGTTTCTTTTTTATTCTCGTCGAGCAACTTTTTGGTTAGAGTAGATGCTTCGCGAGCCGAGTAAATCTGATCAATATCGCCCTCTGAATAATCTTGATATACCTCACGATGCAAAATTGCAGGTAACGGAAGCCTATCTGTTAAATCTGGCGCCTCATCGGGGTAACCTAGCACAACTGTGGTAACAGGAACAACGCCCTTTGGTAGTTTGAGCACATCAATAATTTTATCGGCAGTATAGGTAGTAGTGCCAAGATAGCAAATGCCAAGACCTTTATCTTCGGCAGCAATACATACATTTTGCGCAGCAAGCAAAGCATCGATGGCTGCAGTAATAAAGGATAGAATATTATCGTAACCCGGTTCTGCCTTACGCTGACGACACCACTTGTTGAAACGATTAAAATCGGCACAAAAAGTAAGCACTACCGGTGCCTGCTTTACCATAGGCTGATTGAAATGACAGGGTGCTAACTTATCTTTAATAGCCTGATCTTGGGTTACAACTATACTGTAAACCTGCATATTACCAGTTGTAGAGGCTCGCGAACCAGCATATAAAATATCGTTGAGTAAAGACTCCTCTATTGGGGTACTTTTATACTTGCGAATTGAGCGATGATTTAAAATTGCATTCATTTGCGCGTAATTTACAGGTTAAAAAAATAGTTGCTAAAATAATTAACTGTTAAACAGTTTTTTACATCTGACAAATCGTTCCTACTCTAACATAGCAAAGGAACATGATTTGAGAAAACTATCAAGCCCAAACGCTGTGTTCTACAACAGAAAACAAAAAAAGGTTTTTAAGCGATTTATGAACTAGAGAACAAATGCGCCGCTCTCCTTAACGATGTATAAGGGAACTTCTCTACGAGACAGTTCATTCCTGAGCGAATCGAGATGCCAAACCGGAACTGTTTCGTCGGCAATTACTAATGAAGGTGAAACGATATCGAGCAATTGGAAGGTACTATTTGAGCTGTTTCTGCTTATTAGTAGAATATCTACAGGGAATTGGCTTGCTGAGCGAAACACATATCTTGAATTATCATTTGGAACAAGTATTGATTTTCCGTTGAACTGAACCCAACAGCCAAGCTTATTTTTGTGGGTATTCACAAGGCTATTTTCTGAGCCAACCATCGTATCGGGTCTTAACATTGGATTAATTGGCAGGTTCTGGCTAACCCCAAGCCTATTGAGGTAACCGTTTAGGGTGTATGAAAAATTATTTGCCACAAGATTTAGAGCGGTATCGGCAGAACATAGCATAACATTGTGTCCATGGCGAAACCCTACAATCGATTTTTTGCTATCAGCAAAAACTACTAGCTCCTTTTGATTGTTATCATCAGCAAATCGATAAGCACGCTCGGCAAAAAACAATACGAATAAGCCAAGCATGGCATAGCCAAAAACCAGCTTGCGATAGTTAATAAGCAAGGCAAACATTAATATTGCTAGAATTAAAACTATGGTTTGTGTTTGACTTAAATATATACCTGTAGATGTTGAGAACGGCAAACCCTCTGTAAATCTTATAAGATTATTTAAAAGCGATAATGCCCCATTAAGGATTGCTCCCAATGCGCTGGCAATAACAGGAACAAAAGAAAGAGACACCAGCCCTATTGTTAAATAAAGCACAATAAATGCCAGCGGTATTGCGTAAAGGTTGGTTAGCAGAAAATAGTTTGGAAACTGATTAAAGTAGAAAAGCCCTAACACAAAAGTACCCAGCTGGGCAGCCAGTGAAACGGATATCAAGACCCAAATTTTATCAATCCATTTATTCTTTATAAATACCAATTTATAAATATAGGGGTAAAAGAAAACAATAGACACAACAGCAATGTAGGATAGCTGAAACCCCACCTCTGTAATGAGTAGTGGATTGGCTACAAGTATTACAAATGCCGATGCGCTAAGCGTATTGTAGATATTGGTTTTGTAGCTAAATGATGTGCCTATGATAACCAACGTAAACATTAATGAGGCACGAAGTACAGAGGGCGAAAGCCCGGTAAAAACTGCAAAAAACCATAAAAAGCAGATTAGAATAATAGCCTTAAAAAATTTGCCATGCTTTACCCTGCCCAGAAAAAAGAGGAAAGCCGATAGGGTTGAGAAAAGGATTCCAACGTGCAAACCCGAAACCGCCAGAATGTGCATGGCTCCCGAAGCGGAAAAAACCCGACGAGTTTCCTGATCGAGTAAGCTTTTATACCCCATAGTAAGCGCCGAAAGAACTGCCAAATTTTCGCCATCCATACCTACTGCTCTGAATAATGTAAGCATTTTTGAACGCAGGGTAAACGATGTTGAGAGCAACCAGTGTTTCTTGCTGCCAACTTTAATCCAACTATCAGCATTGACAAAAGCCGTGCGATAAACGCCCTTGCGAGCCAAATATTTTGCATAGTTAAACTGATTGGGGTTACGAGCAGCAGGTGGTGATGCAAATACTGTTTGCAGCGCCATCAAATCGCCAAAGCGTATTAGCTGCGCTGCTGAATCGGAAGCAGAGAAGTATAGCAGAACATCCTCCTCCAATGCCTTCCAATCTGAGCCCTCCCTAATTGCAGACACTTGAGCATGCACTCGAGTGCTCGATAGTCTTACCTCTGGCACATCAATAATTTTTACAATGGCATTGTATTCACTGCCATCAACCAAAGCGCTTTGCTGCTGATTTAATAACGTTAAGAAAAAACCAAATCCAAACAGAAAAACTGAGGCCATTGCACCAAATGCCCAACGGAACTTCCAAGAGTAACGAAAAGAGAATGTAATAATTAGTAGCACAAACAATGACAGCAAGATAACCACAGAATTCAATTGAGAAATTGTGAAACCAATTGATAAAACTGTGATAATTCCACCAGTAAACGGAATAAGCAGTTTAAAAAATGGAACTTGCTTTATCATAGCTACCTGATTGAAATTAGTCTACATCCAAGTTATGAATAAAAGACCATAAAGCAAAACCCTGATAAGTATAAAAATGTATAAAAAAGGCCCCAGTAACACTGGAGCCTTTTAAAATTTGCAGAAAAACTACTATCGCTTTATTACTTTTCGTACGGTGCGCTCCCCTTCTTTTCCTTCTATAGAAAGCAAGTAAACCCCGTTTGGAAGTTTTTCGGTTGGAACAGAAATACGGCTATCGCCATTAAGTTCCATATTCATAACCTGCTGACCAATCAAATTCACAACCACCAATCTTCTTGCATTTTGCATATTATCGAGATATAGTGTGTTTGCAAATGGGTTTGGATAGGTTTTGATATCGTTGCCCCAGTTGGTAATTGGAGTGCTGCTTATAATTTCAATATCAGCAGCATCCCTAGCAACTATTTGTATAGTAGAATTATACTGAATAACTACACCCGTAAGATTAAAGGCAGCTGTAGGCATATCGGTACCAATATAATCGACATCATAAAAATCTGTTCGCAATACTATAGTATTGGTTCCATCTGTAACGTCGTAATTCGTACCATTTTCGAACGTGCCGGGCGTTGCAAAGGTAACATTTTCCAACTTCACAAGTTTTGCCTGATCATTGGAAGTAACCTGATCGATAGTCATTACGGTAGGTACAACTTCATTCCCAGTACTAACTGGTTGGCCAGGGTCGGCAAGCGGTACAAGTTCAACCAGCTCGTTGTAAACATCAATTTTACCTTCAATCCCCGACATCTTATCGCCAATAGCATACGAGGTAGTAATCACACCACCAGCATCGTAAATAAGTATGGCAGCAGTAGCATCCTGTATGAACTTACGATTATTATTGGAATGTACGGCAGTAACTAATGCTTCGCCATCGTACCTAAACTCATCGCCCTTGGCAAAAGCCCTGGCAGTAGCCAAGTCGGTAACAACTGCACGCACAGTAATTGCAGCGCTTTCTGCGCTAGGCTCACCATCGGCAGCATCGGAAACACGAATTTTATACTCTGCGCTAAACATTGCGTCGGCAGGAATTGTAAAGGATGTGGTTCCGTTTGCAGCAGGTTCTGTTTCAACCATAACCTGCCAGGCTTCATCGCTAGGAACCCAAGCTTCGACCTTAACATTATCGATATTGGATGAGTTCCAGGTAACTGTTACGTCATCACCAGCATAGTAGGGTGTAGAGTAATCGCCCGTTAGCTCAATAGTTTGAGCTGTTGCCGATATTGTAGTAAACGATGCGCTGGCTTCGGTTGCCATAGCGTTTCCAGCCTCATCCTCTACGGGCAATACAGTTAATGTATAGGTTTGGCTATTGGCAAGGTCGGCATCGGGCACAATGGTAATAACATTACTGGCTATAGTTGCTGTAAAACTAACGGGATTAGTACCATCGGTAAAAGTTATTAACGACTCTACATTAGAATCATCAACCAAAACGCCATCAGGCGAAGTATAAATCACCTCGTCGAAGGTTATTGTTGGGTTAATATCAATAGCAATGTCAGTCTCCGCATCGGCAGGAACAAAAGTGGGGACTGGTGCAGTTTCGTCAGGACCAGCTGTATAGCTTGTCCAAGTGATGTCGTCAATAATTACCTGCTTTGGAGTAATATTAACAATGGAGATTACGATATCACCTTCAATATTAATACCAGTTACTTCAAAAACATGCTCATCGAAATCATCAAAAGGTGTAGACGTTCCCTGTGACACTCCATTCACAAAAAGTTCAACCTGTCTATCACCTCCTCCTGTAAAGCCTTTATAAAGTTTCACACTAAAATCACCTATTCCTCCATTTTCAAATTTGTAACAAATACATCATCTCCAATAATGCGTATTTTGTTTTTTACAGCTTTTGTGAAATTAATCCAGCCGGTTTCATCATCTTCTTCAAATGGATCTTCAATGGAATAAATGGGGTAGGTTTCCATAAGTTTTTGGTAGTAGAGGCCTAATTCGTCAGAATTCATGGCTTTTTCGCCATGTAGGACATACATATTATCTTTAAAATAGCTATCAGCAGCACAATCCAGTGCTATTGAAATTTGTTCTTCGGGCTTGTATCCAGCTTTCTCTATGGCTTCCATTAAAATATCCAAAGCTGCTTTATTGGAATCTAGATTCGGCGCAAATCCTCCTTCATCCCCCACACCGGTGGATAAAGATTTTTCTTGAAGCAGTTTTTTTAACGTGTAATAGGTTTCACAACCAGCTTGGAGCGACTCTTTGAATGTAGTAAAACCATGGGGAACAATCATAAACTCTTGAATATCAATGTGGTTGGCGGCATGTTTTCCTTCATTAATAATGTTCATCATAGGATTGGGCATA
>CAZTFJ010000156.1:0-853 GCA_964612255.1 uncultured Rikenellaceae bacterium
GATTCAAAAAACTTGTTAATCCATCTAATGTCGTTTACCCGCTTAAGGTTTACAATGGTGTGGAAAAATCCCGATGGTTGGTTGTCGATGTTAAAACGGGTAGTAGTTGAAACTATAAGGGTCGACTCAATATTAAGGTTGATTACTTGGCTAAGAAATGCGTAAACCTCCAGACCCAGCTCGTTTACTATAGTTATACGTATGGCCTTTTTGCGATCAAAATCTATTTTTTCTGACGATGAAGTGGGTTGAGGAATTGCAGGAGGAGCAATGTACGTTCTTCGCACGGAGACTGGTTGCTCTTTTATTTCGTAGCTTTGCTTAAATAAGAACCAAATGCCATAGGTAAAAAATTCGAGAATTGTAGTAAACCCAATGGTTCCTAAAACAATAATTCGAGAGAAGGAATAGCTATAAAAGAAGAACATTATCGATGTAACAATGGCTAGCGTAACCAGGTTGCTCAGAATTATCCGCTTAAAAACTGGCGAAAAATCTTTACCAGCTAACACAAACTTTCCAATTACAATTGATGAAACTCCCCATGCAAAAACAAAAACTAGCAAGGGCGTACCGTAATTGTTAATGTAGTAGTTTAGCCCATTGGGTTTTAGGCTAATGCTCAAACAGAAGCCTGCTAATAGCAGAAGTAAATCGATAACTAACAGTATAAAACGTCTGAGCATTTATTTAAGGATTGTTAGCTAAAAATAGTTGTTTTGGTGCGGATGAGCAAAAAAAGTTTAGCACCAAAAAGCATTATGACTGATTTAGCGATGCTAGCTGTTTGTAGTTTGCACGGGTTAGGCTAAGTAGTCGGCTTTGCGGAATGCTCCAAAACAGCCTGTGTTTC
>CAZTFJ010000156.1:863-1892 GCA_964612255.1 uncultured Rikenellaceae bacterium
GTTGTAGTGAAGCAAAAACGATCGGAACTCTTCTCCGCTTATCCAGTCCAGTCTCTGTTCATCCGAAGATGTTCCCAGCGTAAGAACGGCAAGCGCCTGTGTTTCCCCTCGCGTAAAAAGTGCAGATCCATGATGGTGCTGTAGCCCGATCGGCAGATAAGAAGCTTGGCCGATACAATGGCCTTTGCCATTTGGTCGTCGGGTAGGTGCGATTGAAGGGTTGCGTATCCCACCGTTCTTGCTACTCGTGGGCCAAGAGGTAATCCCTGAAAAATCAAGACTTTTAGCTTAAGCCTGTTGGCAATGCTTATAAGTATTTGTTCAAAGATATCGCGTTGCGGGGGAGGACCCGAAACAATGCCTACAAAGTCCCATTCCGATTCGGTTTTTTCTGCTTTTATATCGGTAAACCTCGATTGAATACCTATAAACACAGCGTTTTTGGGCAGTTTGTTTGGGGTAGAGAGTTCGCCAGAAAACCTAAAACCTTCCGCCTTGTCGGGAATCCAGCATTCTGTAAATTTTTCGGCATAACGTTTTACATACCACCTACCTAAGAATTCGGCCCACTTGAATGGTCTTGGGAAAAGAATGCGTAATTGGTGCGAGATGAAAACAGATTGCTCTGTTGCGCCCCATAAACCATATCGGTTATCCGATATCACTATATCTATAACATACTCTTCAACAATTTTTTTAATCTGCTTGTGCTCGCGGCGGGTGAGCAGGAAAAACCGTAAGGCAATTTGAAACAGCCTTATAATTTTTAGCTTACGGCGCGATAGCCTTATGTTTGTTGAGGGGAAATGGATATACTCAAGCTCTGGGAAACGAATTCTAAGCAGCTCGTTCGATGGTAAATCGGCGGCCACAACTACGGAGCAACCCTTTTGAATTAGCGATGATATTATGGGTATTAACCGCGTAGCATGGCCTAACCCCCAACCTAGCGGGCTTACTAGCACACGTTCGTTTCCATTTATTTTTATCATACTATCCCGATACTTGAACAGGAATGCCCAGCGCTCT
>CAZTFJ010000156.1:1947-6983 GCA_964612255.1 uncultured Rikenellaceae bacterium
GGCCCTATTGGCTATTGCATTCAACTCATCTACCGATGCTTTTTTAAGCGAGTTTACAGGAGTATCGCGGGCAATGGTGTAAATCATTATCTCTTTAGGCATAAGCCTTTTAACTGCTTGCAACCACTTATCAATTTCTTGTTCGGTAGTATTATCTATCTCTTTCCCGTTGTAACTCCCTTTTAAGAACATTGTTTGTAGAATAAAATTGCCATCAAACTGTTCAAGATTTTTTATAACATCTTCTGCCGTTATTCTTTTGTGGGGCTGGTTAAGCAGCTGTATTGTTTCGTCGAACCCCGAATCTAATTTAAGAATATTTTGGTCAATTTTCAAAAGCGATTTTATCACGCTGGGTTTATCTAGCATCGTTGAGTTTGACAGCACGGCTACTTTGGCTACTGGGAAGTATTTGTTTCGAAGTTCTAGGGTATCGTCGATAATGCCCTCAAATTCGGGGTGTAACGTGGGTTCTCCGTTACCCGCAAAGGTTATCACATCGAGCTCTTCGGAATTTGATTTCATGGTTTCGAATCGCTCAATCATTTTAGTGCGAACCAGCTCGCGACTGGGTAGCTTGCTGCTTTGCGCGCTCTTGGTCCATCCACATTCGCAGTATATACAGTCGAAACTACAAACTTTTGATGTAGTTGGAAGTAGGTTTACCCCAAGCGAAACGCCTAATCGGCGGCTACGTACTGGGCCAAATATTATTTCATCAAAAAGGAAAGTTGCCATATCATTTATCGAAAAAGATGTGTTTACAAAGTTAAAAATTAATGACTTTGGGATATGCAAAAGCATTATTGTTAATTATAGTTTAACAACATAATTTGTGCGGAAGTGTTTGGGCTAGGCCAATTTAATAACCCTGCTGTTGGGTAAAAGCCGGTTGTTTTTAAAATCGAAGGGCGCTATTAGGTTTAGCCCCGGTGCCTTGCCAAGTTCAATTGAACCGATTGTTTGCTCTAATCCAAGCGCTTTGGCTCCGTTTATGGTAGCCCATTCAACAATATTTTGGAAGGGAATTTCAGGAAAACTATTGGATATAATTTTAATCTGCTCAAAAACCGAAACGGTGGCCGACGATGCCAGGCTATCGGTTCCCAAGGTTATGGGAACGCCAGTTTTGCAAAGCATAGGAATGTTAGGAAGCGAATTTTGTAGCTGTAAATTCGATGCTGGGCAAAGCACAAAGTACGCATTGGAGAAATGGGCAGCTAGCTCGTTTGCATCGTTGTTGGTAAGGTAAGTGTTGTGAATAAACAGCACTCGTGCCTTTTTGGGAAGATAATTTTTTACAATTTCCAGCGGGTTTCCCTTTGGTGCATCATTGCAATTAAGTTCCCAGTTAGTATAGTTGTTGGCAATTCCGCCCTTGCGATGTTCTGTAAAAAGAGCCTCGTCGGGGCTTTCGGCAAAGTGAATTGATACTATATCGTTGCTTTGCATTTCCTTATAAAGTAGCTTTAAAAGCTCTTCCGATAGCGAGTAAACAGAATGGGGAGTAAGAAAATTAGGTCCTTCCAATAAATCGTTTGCCAGCTCTTTTGTAGCCAGCGCTCGGCTAATAATACCCTGGGCGTGTTCTGCGCTAAGCCCAAGCACTTCAATAAGGTTTATTACTTTAAAATCAGCCTTTTGTTTAGCCTCAAAGCTATGGGTAGTGTTGCAAATATCGGCTACGGCAACGGTTCCATCCCTGCTAATATCTTCAATGGCACTTTGTATGCTTTTATGGTCTATCTCATTGGATTTTAGTCTGTACTCTCTAATTTGATTTACAAAGTGAGCCAGGCCTTTATGGGTGTCAAATTTCCCTTTAAGATGCGATAGCTCCAAATGGCAATGAGCATTTACAAAACCCGGTACAATAATTCCGTTCCGGAACTCGGTATGCGCATATTCCTTCTCTTTGCCCTTGTGGTCAATAATCTCAGCAATTACACCATCGCCATTAAGGCTTACCACTCCATTTCTAATGGGTGCACCCGCGTTGGTGTAAACGTAGTTTGCCGAAAATCGACGCATGGCTAGTTGGTTGTTTTCTGGGGTACCAGCTCAAGCTTTGTAGTATCGTAGCCTAGCGATTTAGCTTTATCAACAATAGCTTTGTACAGCGCTTGATCCATTTCTGGGGTGCGGCTAAGAATCCAAAGGTAATTGGGCGAGCTGCTGCCCACTAAGGCCCACTGGTAATCTTTATCCAAATCGAGGATGAGGTAATCGGCGCCGAATGGCCAGAAAAAGTAGACCTTAAGCCTGCCCGGTTCGTTAGCATTAGGTATTTTGGCAAAGGCCTTAGCCTTTTTGTGTTTGCCGTCGAGGGTGTTTTTGTAACCCTGGTTAACAACCCGAATGTTGCCATTTTTTTTGAGCGAGTAAGTAGCAGTAACGCCTACCAAATTGCGCTCAAAAGAGTGTGGAAAGCGAGCAATTTCGTACCATACGCCTAAAAACTTGTTTATCTCTACATCTTGTACAGTTTTCATATCAGAAGTATTTTGGCCTAATGCGCTAACCCCAATTGCAACCATTGCAAAAAGTGAAATAAATTTAATTAGCTTCATATGTTATTCTTTTTAGCTCCAAACAAACATTGTTGTTGCTACCGATATCCAACCAATAATAATACCTGCGTAAACTTGAGCGGGTTTGTGCGTGTTGAGCTGTAACCGAGCCCAAGCAGTAAAACCAGCTGCTACAATGGCCAAAATAAAAAAGAGTGTTACATCGAAATATGGCCGAGTAGCAAGCACATGAAAAAGGCCTATTAATCCACCCACTCCAATCATATGCAAACTAATTTTCCACCAAATAGTAATTACAAGCGCAAAGGCCAACGCAATTGTAGCACCAAGAATAAAGGATGAAACCTCGGCCATTATGGGGAGTCGGTTTAAAAAGTAGAATGAAAAGATGTAGGGAACCAGCGTAAATGTAAGCGGTACTATTCGCTCACGATGCTCATGCATTTGCAAACTTTTTACTATGCCCATTTTATGCAAAAGCGGAATCATAAGTAGCGGCAGGGCAAGGGTGTTTATGGCAATAATTATTAGGATAATTCTTTTGGCCTCAAATGGTAAGAGAATTAAGCTGCTGCTAGTTGTGAACATAACCAATAACCCATAAACTGTGATAAGAATTGGGTGCAACAATACCGAAATAGATTGGGCAATAATTCTTGTTGATTTCAATTGCGATTTATTTTTGTATCGATACTAAACGATACAGTTTTTACAACTCTTTACGCAGACGAGCTACCGGTATGCCAAGCTGCTCGCGATACTTAGCCACCGTGCGCCGCGCTATGGGGTAACCTTTCTCTTTAAGGATATCCATTAGCTTCTCATCGGTTAGGGGCTTAAGCTTATCCTCGGCCTCAATGCAATCATGCAGTATCTTCTTAATCTCTTTGGTTGATACCTCCTCGCCCGAATCGGTTTGCATGCCCTCGCTAAAGAAATATTTTAGCGAGTAAATGCCATAGTTGGTTTGTATGTACTTGCTATTGGCCACTCGCGAAATGGTAGATATGTCGAGCCCTGTTGCCTCGGCAATATCCTTCAGAATCATAGGCCTTAGGTTGGTGTCGTCGCCAGTTTTAAAGAAATCTTGCTGATATTCAATAATTGCTTGCATAGTGAACATGAGCGTGTTCTGGCGTTGCTTAATGGCATCGATAAACCACTTGGCCGAGTCTATTTTTTGTTTCACAAAGGCTACGGCCTCTTTCTCTTGCTGAGAAGCGTTGCTGCGGTTTGCCGCGTACGACTCGAGCATATGAGAGTACTCCCTGTTGATTTTTAGGTCGGGAACGTTCCTGGCATTCAAGCTAAGTATTAGCTCGCCATCAACCAGATCGAGAATAAAGTCGGGGACTATATGGTACGATACACGGTTGTGGGGATCGTGAAAGCTGCCTCCGGGCTTAGGGTTAAGTCTTAATATTTCTTCAACAGCATCCTTTAAATCCTCGTCGCTAAGGTTGAGTTTCCCCTTTATTTTATCGTAGTGCTTGCGAGTAAACTCATCAAAATGATACTTAAGAATTTTTCTTGCCAAGGCAATTTGAGGTACCTGCTGGTCTTTGTTTTCAATTTGCAGAAGGAGGCATTCTTGCAGATCGCGCGCACCAACGCCAATGGGCTCAAAATCATGAATTGTGTACAGAATCTGTTCCAGCTCATCCTCATTGGTTTCGATGCCTGCGGTAAAGGCCAAGTCGTCGGCAATGGCCGATAGCTTTCGGCGGAGGTACCCGTCGTCATCAATATTGCCAATAAGATATAGCCCCAAGTTTTTTTGATGCTCGGTGAGTACTCGTAAACCTAGTTGGCTTTCCAAGTGCTCATGAAATGAGGTGCCGGTGGAGAATGGTATCTCCTCGCGCTTGTCATCCTTCGAGTAGTTGTTAGCAGATAATCGGTACGAGGGAACGTCCTCTTCGTTAAGGTAGTCCTCAAGCGAGAACTCGTCGTCGTTCTGATTATCCTGTTCCTCCTTAGAACTATCTTCTTGGTACTGCTCGTCCTCGTAGTTTATTCCCTCCTCAAGTGTTGGGTTGTCTTCGAGCTCCTTTTTTATTCGCTGCTCAAGCTGCATAGTGGGTATCTCCAGCAGCTTAATAACCTGAATTTGCTGCGGCGATAACTTTTGAAGTAACTTTTGTTGTAACCTTTGCTTAAGCATTTGTGATGATGATATTAGTTCGGTTAAAAGTCGCAATTGTTAGGGGTGCGGGGGAACGGTATTACATCCCTTATATTGCTCATCCCGGTAACAAAGAGCAAAAGCCTCTCAAATCCTAGTCCAAAACCGCTGTGAGGAGCTGTTCCAAATTTTCTGGTTTCAACATACCACCACATTTCTTCCTGCGGAACACCCATCTCTTTCATGCGATTAGTAAGGGCTTCGAGATTTTCCTCGCGTTGCGAACCCCCAATAATTTCTCCAATTTTAGGGAAAAGCACATCCATAGCTCGAACGGTTTTGCCATCGTCGTTCTGCTTCATATAAAAGGCGTTAATATC
>CAZTFJ010000157.1:0-3841 GCA_964612255.1 uncultured Rikenellaceae bacterium
AAGGTAACAGCATTACGATGGAACTTGAGGCAACCCAGGACATTGCCAAAACCCTTGGGCAGAAAAAAAACCAATCGCAAGTTCTAGTAGGTTTTGCTCTGGAAACCCAAAACGAAATGGCCAACGCCCAGCAGAAGTTAAAATCGAAAAATCTCGATTTTATTGTGCTTAACTCGGCTAAAGATCCTGGCGCTGGATTTGATGTTGACACCAACAAAGTTACCATTATCCGTAGCGAAGGAAACCCCATTGAGTTTAACTTAAAACCTAAACAAGAAGTTGCTAAGGATATAGTGAACGAGCTGGTTAAAACATTGGGGTAGTTTGAAACCAAAAGACTATAATGAACCATTTGGTTATGAAAATACAAAAATGGATACTGGTTGTTACTCTAATACTAGCTCTGCCTAAACTTTCGTTGCAGCAAGAACTTAGGTGCAACATCCAAATAAACTCACAAAAAATTCAGGGAACCAACCGGCAGCTATTCCAAACATTGCAAACTGCTGTGTATGAGTTTATGAATAACACCAGCTGGACCAACCACATATATGGTCAGGACGAGCGCATTGAGTGTAACGTAATGCTTACTCTAAACGAGCAAATTGGTTCCGACGAGTTTTTGGGAACAATTCAAGTGCAGGCTCGCCGTCCAATATTCAACACATCGTACAACACCACAATGCTAAATATTGTGGACAACAACCTACAGTTCAGGTATATCGAATTCGACCAGTTGGAATTTTCCGACACCCGGCACGGCAATAACCTCACCTCTATCCTAGCCTACTACGCTTACATTATTCTAGGATTCGATTACGACTCATTCTCTTACCTAGGTGGAACAGAGTACTTTCAAAAAGCCGAACGCATTGTGAACAATGCGCAAAACACCAGCGATGGTGAGCGTGGCTGGAAAGCCTACGAAGGCAACCGAAAAAACAGGTACTGGCTTATTGAAAATATACTTAACCCTAAATACAGGGCACTCCGAGAAGTTTACTACAAGTATCACAGGCTTGGGCTCGACCGAATGAGCGATAAGTTGGTTGAAGGGCGTGCCGAGATTGCCGAATCGCTCACCAGTATCCAACGCATTTTCAGAGAAAAGCCCGATCCATATATGTACTACCTGCAGGTTTTTTTCGATGCCAAAAGCGACGAGCTGGTTAACCTGTTCTCAGAATCTTTCCCAGCTGAGAAAACCCGCGTGGTAAATATCCTTACCGAGGTTGATAATGCCAACGTATCAAAATACAATCGCATTACTAGCAATAATTCCGGAGGGTTTTAAGCCTTGACTATTAACTGTGCTGAACTTTTATATCGATGCTAAAAAATCTCCTTGTACAAAACTACGCGCTGATTGAAAACCTTGAAATAGAATTCTATCAGGGGTTAAACATTGTTACTGGCGAAACCGGAGCGGGCAAATCCATAATTCTTGGCGCTCTGGGGCTCATATTGGGTAACCGCACCGAAACTGGTGTGCTAAAAGACAAATCAAAGCCTTGCGTTGTGGAGGGAACGTTCAACCTTTCGGGTTATAATTTAAAAGATTTTTTTAAAGATAACGACCTTGAGTACGCCGAGCACACAACCATTAGGCGACACATTAACCCAGCAGGCAAATCGCGAGCGTTTGTAAATGAGTTGCCAGTTACTCTTGGCATTTTAAAAGATTTAGTAAGCCAGATTATCGATATCCACTCGCAGCATCAAAACCTGCTTCTGGCCGATGGCAACTTCCAACTTTCTGTACTCGATTCGTTTACCGAGAACAACCAACGGCTTGCCGATTACAACATCACCTATCAGAAATACCGAAATCTTACAGGCGAGTTGGCTACTCTTCGAGAGCAAGCCGAGCAAGCAAAAGCCGACCTCGACTACCTGCAGTTTCAACTCCAACAGCTAACCGATGCCAAGCTAAAACCAGGCGAAGAGGTTGAACTGGAAGAGCTACAGAAACAGCTATCGCACGCCGAGGAGATAAAAACGAACCTACAAACAGCATACCTACTGCTAAACGCCGATGAATCGTCGATAATACCCTGGTTAAAAGAGACCGATGCCGCGCTAAATCGCATATCAAACTTTTATACTGCCGCTAACGATTTAGCATCGCGTGTAGAAAGTTGCCGGCTAGAACTAAAAGACGTTGCTCAAGAAATTGAGATGCAAAACGAGAAAATTCTGCTAAACCCCAACGAGCTCGAAGCCGTAAATCAGCGGCTCGATTTAATACTATCGTTACAACAAAAGCACCGGGTAGCCTCCGTTGACGAGCTAATTTTAATTAGAGAAAACCTAAGCGAACAGGTTGATCAAATTACCAACTACGACCATATACTCGAACAGAAATCGGCCCAGCTCGAAACCCTTACCAACCAAGCATACACCCAAGCCCAAGAGATAAGCAAACATCGAAAAGCCGGAAGCAAAAAGTTTGAAGAAAGCATAAAAGGATTGCTTACCCAGCTTGGAATGCCATATGCAAACTTTAAGGTTAAACTTGAGGCTCACAACGAGCTTAAGCCCCAAGGTATTGATAAGGTATCGTTTCTTTTCTCGGCCAACAAGCAAATGCAGCTAAACGACCTGTCAAAGGTGGCATCGGGCGGCGAACTATCACGGTTAATGCTAAGCCTTAAATCGCTAATGGTAAAAACCAAAGGCCTACCAACCATTATTCTCGATGAGATTGACACAGGCGTATCGGGCGAAGTAGCCGATAAGGTGGGCAATATAATTCACAGCATGGCGCAAAGTATGCAAGTGATTAACATTACGCATTTGCCCCAAATAGCAAGCAAAGGGAGTCACCACTTTTTAGTTTACAAAAACCAAAACAATAGCACAACAGAAACACGCATCAGGCTCCTTACTCCAGGCGAACGTATAAACGAAATAGCCAAAATGCTAAGTGGCGAAAAAATATCAGAAGCAGCCATAATAAATGCCAAACATCTGCTAGACAGCAAACTAAGTTAGAAACACCATTTTTTCAACTTTTTATTAAAGCCAATTGGCGAACATCATTGGTGCAGGATTGTTACTTCCAACTGTAGAAAAGATATTTTGTATCTTTGCATCACAATCAGTATAAACATCAACACAACATACTATGGCTAACAATTTATTAAAAGGGAAAAAAGGGATAATATTTGGTGCGCTTAACGAGAGTTCTATTGCATGGCACGTTGCAGAGATGGCTCACGCCGAAGGTGCTGAGATAGTTCTCACCAACACCCCTGTTGCAAAGCGAATGGTCTCAGTGAAAGATCTATCCAAGCGATGCAACGCCCTACTTGTTCCGGCCGACGCAACCAATGTTGACGACCTCAACGAGCTGTTTAAAAAAGCTATGGAACATTTCGGTGGCAAAATCGATTTTGTGCTCCATTCCATTGGTATGTCGCCAAACGTTAGGAAGGGAAGAACTTATGACGACCTAGACTACAACAACCTTCATAAAACTCTGGATATATCGGCAATATCATTCCACAAGATGCTACAAGTTTTATGGAAACTCGACGCTATTAATGAGTGGGGATCTGTTTTGGCCCTATCGTACATTGCAGCCCAGCGCACCCTTTATGGGTACAACGACATGGCCGATGCAAAAGCGCTACTTGAGTCAATAGCTCGTAGCTTTGGCTACATATTTGGACGCGAGCGTAAGGTGCGAATCAATACCATCTCGCAATCGCCAACGCTCACAACTGCCGGAAGTGGCATCATGGGTTTTGAAGGGCTGCTAGACTTTACCGATCGAATGTCCCCGCTTGGCAATGCCGATGCCCACGAGTGTGCCGGTTTTTGCATTACACTGTTTAGC
>CAZTFJ010000157.1:3953-6962 GCA_964612255.1 uncultured Rikenellaceae bacterium
AAGCCCCAATGGGGCTTTTTCATTGATAGTACAAATTAAAAATCTATCCTAAGTATGCTTTCAGCAATTTACTACGCGAAGTATGGCGTAAACGCCTAATGGCTTTCTCTTTTATCTGACGAACCCTTTCGCGCGTTAACCCAAACTTCTCGCCAATTTCCTCTAGAGTCATCTCCTGGCAACTACTACCAAAGAATAGCTTAATAATATCACGCTCACGTTCGGTAAGCGTAGCTAATGACCGGTCAATTTCGCGACAAAGCGACTCGTTAAGCAGGGTTTTATCGGCATTAGGCGAATCGTTGTTAACCAGCACATCAAGCAGGCTATTCTCCTCGCCATCAACAAATGGGGCATCAACCGATACATGACGACCCGATACCCTTAGCGTATCGGCAACCTTCTCCTTAGGCAGTTCAAGCAGCTCGGCCAACTCCTCAGGCGATGGAGTACGCTCGAATTGCTGTTCGAACTTAGAGAATGCCTTGTTAATTTTGTTAAGCGAACCCACCTGGTTCAAAGGTAGGCGAACAATACGAGATTGCTCAGCCAAGGCTTGAAGAATTGACTGTCTGATCCACCAAACTGCATAAGAGATGAACTTAAAACCACGGGTTTCGTCAAACTTTTCGGCGGCTTTAATCAACCCCAGATTACCCTCATTGATAAGGTCGGGTAAGCTAAGGCCTTGGTTCTGGTACTGCTTGGCTACCGATACCACAAACCTAAGGTTTGCACGAGTAAGCTTTTCCAGAGCTACCTGATCACCCTTTTTTATACGCTGCGCCAGCTCCACCTCCTCTTCAACGGTAATTAGTTCCTCCTTACCTATCTCCTGTAAGTATTTGTCGAGGGAGGCGCTCTCCCTGTTAGTAATTGATTTTGTGATCTTTAGTTGTCTCATCTCAAACCTTTAAAATTTTCGTAAAGTTATGGCAATTCGCTATTAATGTCAAGTATAAAACGCTTATATCCCTTAAATGTTGAGTGTTCTGGGAACTTTTCATCATAAATATCTCCCTAAAAAAGTGTGCAAAGATAATAAATATTGCGGTTAGGTAAAAACTAACCGCAACATTTAAACTTAGTTATATGCTGAATAGTTTCGCAATTACAATCCAATGGCATAGTATGCTACCAATCCATTTGGATAAACACCCTCAATAAGAACACCTCCCGACAGGGTAGATAATTGTTGATAAAGTTCTTTAACCGATGTTACCTTTACTCGGTTTACACTAGTGATAATGAATCCTTTTTTAACACCCTGTTCCTTTAGTTTACCGTCCTTTAGCTTCACAATCTGTACCCCATTTCTTATTCCGAGCTTTTGCTTTAGCTCCACATCAATCTCCTCAAGTTCGGCACCAAGAACATCTACAATCTCACTAGATTTCACCACTTCAAATCCACCTCTCATATTACGCAAAACAACATCATATTGTTTCTTTTTGTTGTTTCTATTTACTAGGATATTAATCTTATCCTTAGGTCTGTACTTGCTCACCTGTTCTTGCAACTGGTTTGGAGAGTTTACTGGCACGCCATTTATCTCTAAAATTACATCGCCAGGCTTTAACCCAATTTCCTCGGCAGCTCCACCTTCACTTACCCCAGCTATAAGCACACCGTTTAAAACATCTACATTTGCATTATACTCTTTAGCTGTACTTTGGTTAAGTTCTGTTATTCTCACACCTAATATGGCGCGCTGTACTTCACCATACTCAATAATATCCATAGCAACTTTTTGCGCAATTGTTGAAGGTACGGCAAACGAATAGCCTGCAAAATTACCCGTTTGCGACGCAATGGCAGTATTAACGCCAATAAGTTCGCCCTTAAGATTCACTAAGGCACCTCCACTGTTACCTGGATTTACCGCAGCATCGGTTTGTATGAACGACTCTATAGCATACTGATTATTGAGTATGTTTATATTCCGGGCTTTTGCACTAACAATACCCGCGGTAACAGTAGAATTTAGGTTAAATGGGTTACCTATGGCAAGAACCCACTCGCCAATCTTAACCGATTCTGCATTACCAAACTTAATAAAAGGTAAATTTTCTGCATCAATCTTTATCACTGCCAAATCGGTACTCGGATCGGTACCTATTACCTTAGCGTCAAATGTTCGCCTGTCGTTCAAAACAACCTCAATGCTATCGGCATTATCAATCACATGATTATTGGTTATTATGTAACCATCGTTACTAATAATTACCCCCGACCCCGAGCCCATAACCGGGCGCTGCTTTTGCTCATAAGGGCCAAAGAAAAACTCGTAAAGGGGGTTGCCAAACGAATAGCCTGGCTGTGATACCATAGCTTTGGTTTTTACGTGAACCACACCGTGAATTGTTCTTTCGGCAGCGTAAGTAAAATCAGTAATCTCACCTGTGCTTGTTGCGAAGGCTGCTAAACTAACAGGAACCGAGTCGTGCCGAGGTTGTTCAGCAATTTTATACTCAACATGCTTTTCTCCAAAAAAATGAATGAAAGCAAAAACTACCAATCCGCCAATTATGGAGAAAAAAATGGGTGCAAAAATTCTATTGTTTTTCATAGCATCTTATTTTATTGGTTTTCTCTAAATTCTACGGTTTCAATCATGTAGGTAAAAACACTGTCAAGGACTTCAATATCTTTTTCAAAATTATTAGGAGTGCTAATTCCTCCACTGTCCATAAAAAAGAAAGCCGTGGTATTATGATGTGGAATGATATATCCGAATTTATAGAATTCTGCTGAATAGTCCTCTCTGTGAATACCGTAGGTGACCAAAAACCTTTTACATGTTTTACCAGCTATAACAACATCACTGTACTGTTCATTAATATTTTCTTTTTTCAGCCAACTTCTTAAAAAAAGTGACTTTTGGAAGGCTTCAAGTACTGTATTAATATCACTACTGTCTCCTTCTATTTTGATCATGTTAGAAAAATCACTGTTGAGGATTAAATGACCGCCTTTATATCTACTGGATGGTACATTTTCTCCGGCATC
>CAZTFJ010000158.1:0-2957 GCA_964612255.1 uncultured Rikenellaceae bacterium
TCTCAATTGCATAATAGCGTTAGCAATAGCCATATCGGCAGGTGTAGTAATTTTTATGTTTTCCTTTTCTCCCTCAACAATTCGAATAGCTTCACCATTACTTTCGGCAACCGATGCGTCATCGGTGAAATATTCTTTCCACGGTTGTTGATAATGGTTTTTTATGGAATTTACCGTGAAAACTTGTGGCGTTTGTACTAGCCAGCACTCATCACGATTTATTTGCTTGCTTGTGTTTTCTTGGCCTAAGCGCACGGTTTCAACAGGTTTTATGGCAGGAATGGCATTACCAAACTGTTTAGCCTCAGAGAAACATTTTTCTATGAGCCCAGAACTCACTAAAGGTCTTACTCCATCATGGATGGCTACAAGCCCTTCGCTCGTTATGGTATTAAGGCCATTTTTTACCGATTGAAAACGAGTTTTTCCACCCTTAGCAATTGTATGCGGAACAGTAAAAGAATGCTGTTTGCAAAGATTTTCCCAAGTTTTCTGCTCATTACTTGGCAAAACCAATATTATGTGAGGAGGATTTTTAAGCGATGCAAAAACCCGTATTGTATGCATAAGAATGGGCAAGCCGTTTAGGTTTAGGAACTGCTTGGGAATGTCTGCTCCCATTCTGTTGCCAGAACCACCGGCTACAATTATGGCAAACCTACTCATTATCTATTACCTGAGGTTTTTCTTCGTAAAAAAGTTTTTTTCGCTGAAAAATTAAAAGGTAAAAAACGCCTATGGTAATTGCCGAGTCGGCAATATTAAAAACAGGACGAAAGAAAATAAAACTTTTGTCGCCAAGCCAAGGAACCCAGCTGGGCCAGGTGGTGTTAATTATTGGGAAGTAAAACATATCAACAACTCGCCCGTGCAAAAATGTGGCGTAGCCCCCATCGGGAGGGAAAAGGATAGCAGGAGCAGTATAACCCGATTCGCTAAAAATAAGGCCGTAGAAAGCGCTATCGAGGATGTTACCTATGGCACCGGCCATAATTAGCGATATGCCAATAACTAATCCGGTTGGTGTTTTTTTCTTAATGAGCGAAGCAATGTAAAATCCTATTAAAACTACAGCTACTATTCTAAATAGGCTAAGCGCTAATTTACCGTACTCTCCCCATAGTTCAAGGCCAAAGGCCATACCATTATTTTCGGTAAAATGAATTAAAAACCAATCGCCGAGCACTTTATAATTTTGACCAAGCGACATATTAAGCTTAATCCAAAACTTTAGTATTTGGTCGGCAGCAACAATGCTGCTAATGGTAAGGACAACCTTTGCTGACAAAGATAATTTCATGGCTACTACTGGGTTAAAAACACAGAAAAGTGGCAATTGGCTTGCCACCTTTCGCAGTTAGTTCAAAATGTTAAAACACTATCTCTGGTTGTTCTTGGCCTCAATGCTTAGGGTAGCATGTGGAACTACACGAAGTCTCTCCTTATCGATAAGCTTGCCCGTTTCGCGGCAAATACCGTAAGTCTTGTTCTCAATACGTACTAAGGCAGCCTCGAGATGCTGAATAAACTTAACTTGACGTTGAGCCAACTTGCCAGCCTCTTCTTTTGATAGTGTAGCCGCACCCTCTTCAAGCACCTTAAAAGTTGGAGATGTATCCTGAGTGTCGTTACTCTCGCTCATAGTAATGGCGCTCTTAAGGATATCGTAATCCTTACGAGCTTTTTCGAGTTTCTGCAGAATAATTTCTTTGAATTCCGCTAACTCTTCATCGTTATACCTAGTTTTTTCTGCCATAACAAAAAAATTTGCTAAATGTAGTAATAAACCGTTATATCACCAATACTACTCATCAATCTTTTCTACCTTAATTGATGTGAAGATATCGGTATCGAGCTCAACGCTCGATGCGCTTCCGCATGGCATTGCATCAACCAGAATGATATCGCGAGCAAGCGTTTGGCTGGCGATGTACTCTTTATGACGCTCGATGGCCGGCGTAATGAGTTCGTGCTTCAATATACTGATTTTAACCTTATCGGTTACATCAAAACCTGCATCTTTGCGCAAATTTTGAATTCTGTTTACAAGTTCGCGTGCAACACCTTCTTGCTTAAGCTCATCGGTAAGGGTAACGTCAAGTGCAACCGTAAGTTTATCCTCGTTGGCAACTAGCCAGCCGGGAATATCTTCCGAAACTATTTCAACATCTTCTATGGCAATATCCTGCTGCTCACCCGCAACGGTAATGCTAAATTTGCCATCACGCTCTATTTGGCTAATATTGGCTTGCGACATTGCTATAATTGCTGACGAAACCTCTTTCATCGACTTGCCAAAGCGTGGCCCCAAGGTTTTAAAGTTTGGCTTAATTTTTTTAACTAGAATTCCGGTGGAATCGTCGAGATACTGTAGCTCCTTAACGTTTACCTCTGCCAATATTAGGTTCTCTACACCCTGAAGTTGCCTGCGGAACTGATCGTTTAGGACGGGTACCATCATTTTACTTAAAGGTTGCCTTACTTTGATATTAACCTTGCGCCTAAGTCCAAGTACCATCGACGATAGGCTTTGGGCAATATCCATTCTCTCTTCCAAATCGTTATCGATTAAAGCCTTGTTGGGTTTTGGGAAGGTTGTTAGGTGAATGCTATCGGTGCTAAATCGTGAGGTTATGGCATTTAAATCGCCAAAAAGCTGATCGGCAAAAAATGGAATAATTGGAGCAGCTAGCATAGCCACGGTTTCTAAACAGGTGTATAGCGTTTGGTATGCTGCAATTTTGTCGGTGTTGTACTCGCCACCCCAGAAACGCTTGCGGTTAAGCCTAACGTACCAGTTGCTAAGGTTCTCAATAACAAAATCTTGAATTGCCCTGCCAGCTCGGGTAGGCTCGTAGCTATTGTACGCGTCTTCAACCTCTATAATTAGTGAGTTGAGTAGTGACATTATCCAGCGGTCAATCTCTGGCCGTTGCGCTACGGGAACTTCGGCCTCG
>CAZTFJ010000158.1:2975-6955 GCA_964612255.1 uncultured Rikenellaceae bacterium
AAAAAGGAGTAGGTGTTGTAGAGCGTTCCGAAAAACTTGCGTTTTACCTCATCAACGCCTTCGATATCGAACTTAAGGTTGTCCCAGGGTTGTGCATTGGTAATCATGTACCAACGCAGCGGGTCCGAACCGTATTTTTCAATCACGTCGAATGGGTCAACGGCATTGCCCAAGCGCTTGCTCATCTTGTTGCCTTTTTTGTCGAGTACAAGGCCGTTTGAGATGATGTTTTTAAACGCTACCGAGTCGAACAGCATGGTGGCAAGGGCATGAAGAGTAAAGAACCATCCACGGGTTTGGTCAACGCCCTCGGCAATGAAATCGGCAGGGAACTCCTCGCCAAAACCCTCTTTGTTCTCAAACGGATAATGAATTTGGGCGTATGGCATTGCACCAGAATCGAACCAAACATCAATTAGATCGGGCTCGCGAAACATTTTTTTACCCGAAGCCGATACAAGTACAACATCGTCAACAAATGGGCGATGCAAATCGAATTTCTCGTAGTTCTCCTTAGTGTTGTCGCCAGGTTGATATCCTTGGAGTGGATTAGTTGGCATAAATCCTGCCTTAACCGATTTTTCGCACTCAGCCTTTAGCTCTTCAACAGAGCCAATGCAAATAAGCTCTTTGCGGTCGTCGGTTGCCCAAATGGGTAGCGGGGTACCCCAGTAGCGCGAGCGCGACAGGTTCCAATCGACCAAGTTCTCGAGCCACTTACCAAAACGGCCAGTGCCTGTGCTAGCAGGTTTCCAGTTAATAGTATTATTGAGTTCCAGCATGCGCTCTTTAAGCGCAGTGGTTTTAATAAACCAGCTATCGAGCGGGTAGTAAAGAATTGGCTTATCGGTACGCCAGCAGTGTGGGTAGTTGTGGGTATGCTTCTCAATGCGAAATGCGAGCCCTTCCTTTTTTAGCCACACGCACAAATCAACATCAAGCGATGAGCCATCGGCGGGAGGGTTGGGGTTGTAATCGTTTTTAACAAAGCAGCCTGCAAATTCTTTGTAGGCGTCAACATTTACAAAATTAGTCACAAATTCTGGGTCAAGCTCCTCAATGGCATAGAACTTACCTGTACGATCTACCATTGGCTCGGGGTTAAGCTGCTTGTCGCGAAGAATTAGCGCCGATATGCCAGCAACTTTTGCCACACGCTCGTCGTCGGCACCAAAGGTTGGTGCTATATGCACCACGCCAGTTCCATCCTCGGTGGTAACGTAATCGCCAGGAATTACTCTAAAAGCATCGCCCTCGGGCTTAACAAACGGGAAAAGTTGTTCGTACTGAACGCCTACCAAATCGGTTCCAACGTACTCTGCTAAAACTTTAAACGGAATATTCTTGTCGCCAGGCTTGTAATCGTCAAAAGAGAGTTCGGTGTTCTCGGGCTTAAAGTATGCGTTTTGCAAATCTTTGGCAAGAATAACTGTGGCCGGGTTACCGGTGTATGGGTTGAAAGTGGCAACCTTAACATAATTAATTTTTGGACCTACTGCAAGCGCGGTGTTCGAGGGCAGAGTCCAGGGTGTTGTAGTCCATGCCAGCATGTACAGCTCGCCAGAGATGTCGCCAAAAAGAAATTCCGATTTATCGTTGCGCACCACCTTAAACTGGGCCACGGCGGTAGTATCTTTCACATCGCGATAGCAACCGGGCTGGTTGAGTTCATGCGTGCTAAGCCCGGTACCTGCAGCTGGCGAAAAGGGCTGAATGGTTTTACCTTTATAGAGCAAACCTTTGTCGAAAAGCTGCTTTAGTAAGTACCAAAGCGTTTCGATATATCGGTTATCGTAGGTAATATATGGGTTATCCATATCGACCCAGTAACCCATTTTATGGGTAAGGTCTTCCCACAGGTCGGTGTATTTCATCACCTCGCGCCTACAGGTCTGGTTGTACTCTTCAACAGATATTGATTTACCAATATCCTCCTTGGTGATTCCAAGCAATTTCTCAACGCCGAGTTCTACGGGTAAGCCGTGAGTATCCCAGCCAGCTTTACGATGTACCTGAAAACCTTGCTGGGTTTTATATCTACAAAAAATATCTTTAATAGCACGCGCCATTACATGGTGAATACCAGGAACTCCATTAGCCGATGGTGGCCCCTCGTAAAAAACATAGGCAGGATGGCCCTCGCGCAGGGTTAAGCTTTTACTAAACGTGTTGTTTTTTTCCCAGGCCGATAAAACATCCTTATTTACTTGCGATAAATCTAACCCTTTGTACTCTTTAAACTTGCTTTTCACTTGATTCTGAGGTTTTTGTTACAAATATGATTACCAGACAGATATGGCGTTTGTGTTATTGTTTTTTGTTTTTACTAAAATCTCACAAAGATAGATTACAACCCGATAAAAACAAACCCTTTAGGCAGGAATTATTGATTTTGGCTGTTCAAGTTTTGTGTGGTAAATTGCGATGCTAATTACAACATCAACAATAATGCTAAAGTATTGGAAATCTATTGTTTGGACAGCCATTATAATTTTGGCAACAACACTTCCCAGCAACAGTATACCCAAAAGCTCGTTGCTAGAAATACCGCACTTCGATAAAATTGTACACTTTGGGCTTTTCTTTGTATTGGCAATGTTTATAATATCTGAACAGAACACCTTGCGCTTACAGGGTGGACTAACCCGAAAGGCCATAATTTTAGCCCTTAGCTTTACTATGGCTTATGGACTAATTATTGAATTCTTGCAGTATTTTCTGTTACCTTCGCGTAGCGGAAGTTTGTTCGATTTTTTAGCAAACACCTTAGGTTCTATTGTGGCTGTGGTTCTATATCGATTTGTAAACAGGATTACCTCTCGTTGGATTTAGTTGTATTGTAATTTAATACGAGCTGAAGAGTTCAGAATTGCCCTGAGTTACTTTTTGGAGAACAATTATAAATTTGTAAACCTATTAGCCTATTGGTTGTTTTAGGTACAGTTAAAAATCAAGATAAAAGATAAAGTTATGGCATTGCTTTGCATTAAGGATTCGCATACCGACCCCTATTTCAATATTGCTGCCGATGAGTACGCGCTAAAACATTTAAAAGACGATTGTTTTATGCTTTGGCGTAACGAGCCCTCGATAATTGTTGGTAAGCACCAGAATACCTTGGCCGAGATTAATGTGGATTATGTTAAGGAGAAGGGCATTAAGGTGGTACGTAGGGTTTCGGGTGGCGGTGCGGTTTTCCATGATTTGGGTAACCTAAATTTTACTTTTGTGAAAAATTCTGGCGAGGGTGCGCAGGGCGATTTTCGTAAGTTCACCCAGCCAATTCTCGATGTTTTGCAGGGAATGGGCATAAACGCCAAGTTCGAGGGGCGCAATGACCTAACCATCGATGGTAAAAAATTCTCGGGCAACGCCGAGAGCATCTGGAAAAACAGGGTGCTGCACCACGGAACGCTGCTTTTTTCGGCTGTTATGACCGACCTGTCGGATGCGCTTAAGGTAAACCCGCTTAAGTTTCAGGACAAGGCGGTAAAATCGGTGAGGTCGCGAGTTACCAACATTAGCGAGCACCTAGCCGAAAAGATGGATGTGCTGGAGTTCCGCGACAGGATTATGCAGCACATTATGGAGATGTACCCCGATTCGGTAGAATACGAGTACACCCCCGAGGATATTGCTGGCATTAAGAAGTTACGCGACGAGAAGTTCTCGCAGTGGGCTTGGAATTTTGGCGACTCGCCAAAGTACGATTTCGAGAAGTTAATCCGTACCGAGGGTGGTAGCGTAGAGTTTCATATTAACGTAAACAAAGGGATTATCAAAGATATTCGCATTTTTGGCGATTTTTTCCATAAGCACGATATCGACGAGGTGCAAAAATCGCTGGTGGGTGTAAAGCATAAGCGCGAGGCCATTTTGCAAACCCTGTCGCAGTTCGATTTTAATAGCTACTTCAAGAACATTAAGGTTGAGGAGTTTATTGGGGGGATGTTTTAATTTTTAGTGTTTCCAGTAGATTT
>CAZTFJ010000159.1:0-6908 GCA_964612255.1 uncultured Rikenellaceae bacterium
CTGCAATGGCGCTAATTGCTTTTGCGGGCTACTACTACCTTCGCCCCACCGAAAAACCAGCAGAAACAACTGGCAACGAATACATTCAAATTGTACAGAAAGACATATACGAGTTTGACCAAGGGCAAGAAAAGAAGGATTCCGAAAAGGATAATCTAAAAGACGAAATGTTTAAGTACCTCAACGAGGACAATAACGACTATGTTACCCTTATGGAAAAGTACTAATGAAACACACACTCAAAAGAAAAAGCCTTGACGCAGATCAAGGCTTTTTTTATGGAATATTGCTTGGCTAGAAAGGCAAATCGTTTGCACTATCATCGTCCATAGCAGGTAGGTCGGGAGGTAACTCGTCGATACTGGGAGCAGGAGGAGGTGGTGTATTACCTGCCACGGGGCCACTACCAAGTCGCTCTAAGCGCCAAGCTTTCACATCAGTGTACCACTTACCGTTAAACTCGCGCGACTCAACATTTACGGCCACCTTAAGGCTCTCACCAATTGCAACATTATCAATTTCACTAGCCTTATCGCCCCATAGGGCAATGCAAACCTTACGTGGATATTGCTCTTGGGTTTCAACAATAAACTCCTGTTTTATCCATTGCCCATTGCGTCCTTGGCCCGATTGCTGAGGCAACTTCTCAATTAGTTTTCCTGATATCTCCATTCCTAAACATCTTTATAAAGTAAGAGCCGGATGGGTAAATACCACCCGACCCCTATTTGTTTAAATACTTTAACAAGCCTATTCCGCTAGAATATCCAAAAGTTCAACTTCGAAAATTAGAACATCGTTGGGTTTTACTGGGCCACCTGGGCGTGGGTTTGCTCCGTAAGCCAAATCGGCAGGGATATAAAATACATATTTTGAACCAACGCTCATCTTCTGCACGCCAATTGTCCACCCTTTAATAACTTGATTAAGCCTGAATTCAGCAGGTTTTCCTTTCTCAACGCTAGAGTCGAATACAGAGCCATCGATACGGGTTCCGTGGTAGTGTACCTTCACCTTATCGGTTGCAGCAGGTTTTGCGCCATCGCCCTCAACAAGAACTTTGTACTGTAAGCCGGTTGAGTCGACAACAACTCCCTCTTTAGTAGCGTTCTCCTCAAGAAACTTTTTGCCAGCCTCAAGATTCTCCGCTGCAATTCGCTCGCGCTCTTTGGTAAAGTATGCATTAAGGAACTGAATAGCCTCCTCATTGGTCATTACACCCTCTTTCTCCGAAAGAGCTTCTTCAATACCTTTAGCAACTGCAAGAACATTAACATCTTTCATATCGCTTTGCTTCATACTAGCAGCAATATTAACACCCAAAGCATAGCTCATGCTGTCGGCTTCGGTTTTACCGCTTACGTTCTGAACGGTTTGCTCGCATACCGACAGCAAAATAGCAGCGGCAAACGCAGGTACTGCAATAAATTTCAATAGTTTCATAAATTAATGTTTATTTAGGTTTAGTTACTTTTCTGACTTGCGAAGATATGCAATTATCGGCCAAAGTTAAACAGCAGAACAGATATTTTTTGCATCTACCTAACAAACGCTGTCACGTGTAAGGGTACTCCTAAGGCAACGTCTTAACCGCTCTGATCATATGATGTTTACCGTGAGGTCCAGGAAGCCTTTCCAACAAAAATCCCACTTCACATAGCGCTCGTTTAACAACACCTTTTACCGAGTAGGTAACCAAAATCCCTTTGTCTGTAAGAGCATCGTACAACTTTTTAAACTGAGGCACGCCCCACATCTCGGGTTGATCGTCGGGAGCAAAAGCATCGAAAAAAACCAAATCGTAACTTCTGCTAGGTAGCCACTGGGTAAAATCGGCATTTATTTTTTTTACGATAAAACTTTCGTTTATGGGAACTTCACAATCCCACTGGGCATTAATAATCGACTGCCATAACGAGGCGGCTATGGGATTGAGTTGCTGTGCATAGTTCAACATTTGGTATTCAGACATGCTAAGCGGATACAGTTCCAACGCATGGTAGGTTACAACAAAACCCTCTATTTGAGAGCGCTGAGCAGTTAGCGCAGCGTTAAGTCCTGTGCCAAACCCAACTTCTAGAACAGATAATTGCTGTTTGGTTGATGCCATTAGCCCAGCCTCAACAAATATATGAAGCGACTCAGTTACCGCACCATGCAAAGAGTGGTAATGGGCACCAAACTTCTCCGACAGCAGTGTTGTAGAACCATCGGCAGTGGGATAAGCCGTTTTTTTATTTATATCCATAGCGCAAAAATAGTAAGCAATAACAAATATCTATCTTTGTAAACTATTTTTGTATGTTGATTTTATAAAAAGTATATGCGCCTCGACATTTACCTTGTACAAAATGAAATTTTCAGCTCGCGAGAGCAAGCAAAGTTTAACATAGCCAAAGGCACAGTTATGGTAAATGGCAAGCTGGCCACAAAACCATCGCAACCAATTACCCAAACCGATAGCATTACCCTAACTAGCAAAAATGCCATACCATTTGCCAGCCGTGGCGGATTAAAACTAGAAAAAGCGTTACAAGCATTTAGCATTGACTGCAACAACAAAGTGGCTCTCGATGTTGGCGCCTCAACGGGTGGTTTTACCGATTGCCTTCTACAACACGGAGCCAGTCACGTTTGCGCCATCGATGTGGGAACAAATCAGCTGGCAGAAACACTAAAAACCAACCCTAAGGTAGTATCCATAGAAAATATCAATATAAAAGATTTAAAACCCGAACAGCTCGACCCCAACATCTTCGACCTTATTGTTGCCGACCTATCGTTTGTGTCGCTTACCAAAGTTTTAGATTATTTTCCAAAATTCCTTGCAAGCAATGGGTACGTTATAACGCTAATAAAGCCCCAATTTGAAGTTGGCCCAAGCCAAATAAACCGAGGAGGAGTTGTAAAAAACCCCAAGGCGCACATGCAGGCCATTGAGAGCATTGCCATTTTCGCCCAAAAGATTAACCTACACCTATGGCAACTAACCTATGCACCAATTCATCAATCGACAAAAAATATTGAGTACCTGGCATTATTCTCGCATAATCCGCAACCCCTTCCGAACATACCTAACACTGTGCGCGAAGCATTTTGCGTAAAGAGCAAACCATAAGAAAATTGCAAACTATTTGGATAGGCATCCCAACCTTTTTTAGTAACTTGCATTGCGTTAAAATAACTACAAACCAAATACATATCACTAACCTTTAACTATTTACAAAAATGAAACGATTAATTATGCTAACACTATCCGCAGGATTGCTTTTTGGCATTTTCTCATGCAAAGAGAAAAATCCCCTGCTCGAAGAGTTTAACACACCGTTTGGCGTACCTCCATTCGATCAAATAAAGGTTGAGCACTTTGAACCAGCATTTGTTGAAGCAATGGATCAACAGGCAAAAGCTATTGACGCAATTGTTAAAAACACCGACGAGCCAACATTTGAGAATACCGTAGAAGCGCTTGAGTACAGTGGCGAAACACTTTCGAAAGTGCTTAGCGTATTTTACCCGCTAACATCGGCCAACACCAACCCCGAAATACAAGCGCTAGCGCAAAAACTAGCACCAATGCTTAGCCGTCATAGCGACGACATTAACCTAAACCCAGAACTTTTTAAGAAGATTAAAGCTGTTTACGACAACAGGGAGAGCCTTGAACTTAACCCAGAGCAAGCAAAACTGCTTGAAAAGACCTACAAAGGTTTTGTAAGGGGTGGTGCAAACCTTCCAGCCGACAAGCAAGCTCGCTTCCGCGAAATCAACGGACAGCTATCGCAGCTTACTGTTAAGTTTGGCGACCACGTGCTTGCCGAAACCAACAATTACCAAATGGTGGTTGACAAGGAAGAAGATTTAGTCGGACTGCCAGAATGGGTAAAGGCTGCAGCCGCAGAAGTAGCTAAAAATGCAGGAATGGAAGGCAAGTGGATTTTCACCCTTCACAACCCCAGCTGGATACCCTTTTTACAGTACTCGGAAAACCGTGAGCTACGCGAGAAACTTTTCACCGCCTACTTCATGAGAGGTAACAACAACAACGAGAACGACAACAAAGAAATAATATCGCAAATAGTGCCCCTACGCCTTGAGCGAGCACAGCTACTGGGTTACAATTCGCACTCGCAGTTTACCCTAGAAGAAACTATGGCCAAAACTCCCGAAACTGTTAACAACTTCTTGGCCAGCCTTTGGGAGCCAGCTCTTGAACGCGCAAAGAGCGAAGCTTACGATATGCAAAAGATGATTGATAATGAAGGCGGTAATTTTAAACTACAGCCATGGGATTGGTGGTTCTACGCCGAGAAAGTTCGCAAAGAAAAATACGACCTTGATGAGAATATGCTTAAGCCATACTTCTCTCTTGATGCTGTGAAAAAAGGCATATTCCTCCTTACCGAGAAACTTTATGGACTACAGTACGAAAAATTAAACAACGTACCTCTATACCATGAAGAGGCTGAGGCTTACGAAGTGAAAGAAGCCGATGGCAGCCACGTTGGTGTTCTATATCTCGATTTTCATCCACGTGAAAGCAAACGAGGTGGCGCTTGGATGACCGAATACAGAGGACAACACGTTACCCAGAACGGTGAATTTGTATCGCCTGTAGTAACCCTTGTGATGAACTTTACTCGCCCAACAGGCGACAAGCCAGCACTACTATCGCTAGACGAAGCTCAAACATTCTTCCACGAATTTGGACACGGACTTCATGGCTTGCTTTCGAAAACCACCTACCCTAGCCTAGCCGGAACCAACGTATCGCGCGATTTTGTTGAGTTGCCATCGCAAATTATGGAAAACTGGAGCACCGACCCCGAATTCCTTAAAATGTATGCATTACATTACGAAACAGGTGAGCCAATGCCCGATGAGTTAATAAAAAAGATGAAGGAAAGCGGATCGTTTAACCAAGGATTTGCCACCACCGAGTTTCTTGCCGCAGCAATTCTCGATATGGATTACCACACCCTTGAAACATCAACTGAAATTGATGTGGTTAAATTCGAAAAGGATGCCATGAATAAAATTGGGCTAATTAGCGAAATTATTCCTCGCTATCGTAGCACATACTTCCAACATATTTTTAGTGGTGGATATAGCAGCGGATATTACAGCTACATTTGGTCTGGCCAGCTCGATGCCGACGCTTACGAAGCGTTTAAAGAAACCGGTGATATTTTTGATGCCGAAACCGCCAAGCGTTTCCGCACACTGCTAGAGAAAGGTGGCACAGTTGACCCTGCACAACTTTACAGAGAATTCCGCGGTGCCGACCCCGATCCTAAAGCACTACTCAGACAAAGAGGATTAATCTAATTATTTCTATTTCCCAAAAAAGGCGTTTCGTAAATGAAACGCCTTTTTTTGGTGAACATCAATCTATTTCATAAATGGCTGAGGTTTTAAATAGGTAAGGCTTCGCCAAACCCACTCAAACGGTCCAAAGTAAAAATGCTTAAGCCATAGCTTGCTTAACGGAATTTGCAAAGCAAAAATTGTAAGCGTTATAACGATACTTTGCCACATCTGCACCTTGCCAAACAAACCCAAGCCGTATGAATGAAACAGAAATGCTCCAATAATTGAATGCATTAAATAGTTAGTTAGCGCCATACGGCCAACAGGGGCAAAGTATTTTTGCAAAAACCCAAGTTTGCCCCTTGAAATTAGTAACACCACCGACGAAACATAAAACAAGCTAGTAAAAAAACCACCAACAATCATCGATAGCGAGTTTAGCACTTCCCAAGGGCCAGGGAGAGATGGGTTAACCTTCCCGAACGAAACATAAAACAAGGCGCCAAAAGGTAATCCCACAAACAGCCCCCACCAAAAAGCTTTTCGGAAAAAATCCAAATGCTCCCTATATCTTGAAATAAGGTTTCTGCGAGCAGCCCAAACCCCTAATAAAAACATAGCCAGCACATTGGGATAAAAGAAAAGCAAACCCGGAAGTAAAATTTTATACTCTTCGAGGCGTAGTTTCACTATATCAGCAAAACTACCAGCTGTATAAACCTCAACAGCCTTCAAATTAAAAGCCTCAAAAACAGACACTCCTGAATCGAGTTGAGAACTAATCATTTCCTTAGCTTCAGGAACGAGCATGACAAGCGATATTAGTCCCCAAAAAAGCAAAGTTATTGCAACAGGAGTGGCAGCCAAAGCAATAGCCCATTTAATTAAGCCCCTATCGGATACTCTTTGAAATGCCATAAGCAGAGAGCCAAGCAGAGCGTAAAACACCAAAATATCGCCTCCCCAAAGCAACACCACATGAAGAATTCCGAACATCAAAAGAATTAAAACACGCCTAAGGTAAACCGAAGCAACATTGGCATTACCAGCCTTTTTGCTAAGGAAAAGCCAAAATCCATAGCCAAACAGCATAGAGAACAAAACGTAGAATTTACCCTCGAAGAAAAATTTGATTACAAACTGAGCACCCTCGTTAATTAACGAATCTTGAGCGTGAGCCTTAACCAGCATACTGGTTAACGGTGCAAACATAAGCGGTAAGTTTACCATAAGAATACCAAGAATAGCCATACCACGAAGGGTATCGAGCAGAACAATTCGCTGCGATTGAGCAACAGGAGATAAATTAGACACATGCATGGCAATTGAATTTAGGTTTAAAACTCTCCTCAATATAAATACAATTTTTTATTTGGGAGCAGGTGCGTAGATGCGGACCAAGAAACTACGAAGCTTAACTACCTGAATGCTTGGTAATAGCGAATTTTAAGTACTAATACAGTCATCTAGAGTTTTACAAAACAAACAAAAACAATCCCACTTGGTTACATAATACAGCTCTTGCAGTATTCATAACAAAACAGTACCTTAGTGCTACACAAGATTCAACACACCATAAAACAAAAGCGAAATGGAAG
>CAZTFJ010000160.1:0-2767 GCA_964612255.1 uncultured Rikenellaceae bacterium
TATCGAATTTATAAATGAATGCACATCTAATTTTGCCGGTGATAAAAAAGAAGAGCTCCTGCAGATTTATCAGAATTATTAGATCCGCTGCACGAGGATGAGGATTCGCCTGTTCCAGGATTAACCCACAGATACCCCGATAGAGTACTTTTCTTAATTACCGATATGTGCTCAATGTACTGTCGTCATTGTACTCGTCGTCGATTTGCTGGGCAAAAAGATGCGGCCTTACCCAAAAACAATATCGACAAAGGAATTGAGTACATTTCAAAACATCCTGAGGTGCGCGACGTACTACTTTCTGGTGGCGATGCCTTGTTGGTAAGCGATGAGGTTTTAGAAGATATTATCAAGCGTCTTCGCGATATACCTCACGTTGAAATTATTCGTATTGGAAGTCGTACACCAGTAGTTCTTCCACAACGAATTACCGACAATTTGGTAAATATGCTTAAAAAGTATCATCCAATTTGGATAAATACACATTTTAATCATGCCAATGAGGTAACTCCAGAAAGTGCCGCAGCCTGCGAAAGAATGGCTAATGTTGGCCTTCCAATCGGTAATCAATCAGTGCTTCTTCGTGGAGTAAACGATTGCCCACATATTATGAAAAAGTTAGTTCATAAATTGGTTCAAATGCGGGTTCGTCCATACTATATCTACCAATGCGACCTTTCAATGGGATTGGAGCATTTTAGAACACCCGTTTCTAAAGGGCTCGAGATTATTGAAAGTTTACGTGGACATACATCGGGTTTTGCCGTTCCAACTTTTGTGGTTGATGCTCCTGGCGGAGGAGGTAAAATACCTGTTATGCCACAGTATCTCATTTCACAGATGCCCGGTAAAGTTATCCTTCGTAACTTCGAGGGTGTAATTGCATCGTACTCAGAGCCAGCTAACTATGTAAATAATTGTGAGTGCGAAGATTGTAAAAATCTGAGAGAAGAGGATGGTGTTGCTGGGTTAATGCACACCAACAAGATTTCTATTGAACCCGAAGTGCTAGAGCGTAAAACACGCAATAAGCATTAAATATTTTTACCACGATGGCACGTTTTCATACATCAAGATATGTAAAACGTGTCATCGTGTTTTTTTATCATAATACTAAGTAGGAGCAAGTTCCAATGCCATTTATTAACGATATACTTACTTTCAATAGCCTATCCATTGTGGGTTTAGAAAAGAATACTGGCAAAACGGAAGCCCTTAACTATATTCTGAGTCGATTAAAGAGTATTGATAAGAAAGTTGCTCTTACCTCTATTGGGGTTGATGGCGAAAGTACCGATATTGTTACCAATACTAAGAAACCAGAAATTCGTGTTTATCCCGGAATGATTTACATATCGGCAGAAAAGCATTATCTAAAACGGCGGATAACTTCCGAAATATTAGATGTTAGTAATATTCATACCGCTCTAGGTCGCCTAGTTGTGGCAAAAGCAATAAATTCCGATAAGGTGATGCTCTCGGGACCTGCCGACACCAAAAATCTTAGATATCTGATTTCCCAGATGAGTAGCTACGGTGTCGATTTAACAATTGTCGATGGGGCTCTATCAAGGCTTAGCCTTGCATCGCCAGCTGTAACAGAGGCAATGGTTCTTACTACAGGTGCGGCTTATTCTGCAAATATCCCGGTGTTGGTTCGGAAAACCAAGTATATTCATGACCTAATAAACCTGCCTGAGGTTGACCCGCAGCTCAAGCAAAAGCTCGATGGGATTGATTCAGGTATTATTGCTATTGATGATGAAAATAACCTGCATGATTTAAATATCCAATCGGTTTTTATGCTAAAAGATGCTAAAGACAAGGTTTTTAGCTATGGCAATAGGATTTATGTAGCGGGTGCAGCCAGTAACTATCTATTTGATTTTTTGCGAATGCAAAAAAATGTTGGTACTATTGAGTTGGTTGTAAAAGATTTTACAAGGATATTTGCCACGCCCGATATTTACTACTCTTTTATAAAAAAAGGTGGTAAAGTTAGGGTGGTAAATAAAACTAAGCTTGTGGCAGTTTGTATAAACCCAACTTCGCCTCAGGGATATAATTTAAGTTCCGATGTGCTTAAGGAATCGATGCAGGAAGTGCTGCAAATTCCTGTTTACGACGTTAAAAAAGTATAGTAATGCAACTTAAAAAGGCCCTAACCGAAATATCAGGATTACGATATATGGTCGATAGGCTCGATATTAAATCGGGCTTAGGTCATCGTATGCTGTTAGCCACCCCTTTTTTAACTAATACAAACGAAGTTCAATACCAACTTCAACAGGTTAGCAAAACCATTTGCACGTTAAACGATGAGCAAACTAGAGCGATACTCGGTAAGGTTGCCATTAAACTATCGCACGTTCGTGATATAATTGGAACAATTAAAAACATTAAGAACCAGCTAACCTTAAACGATATAGAACTATTCGAGATAAAGAGCTTTGTGCTTATTTCCAACGATATTAGGGAGCTACTTAAACCCATTGAGCACCTTTGGGAGCACCTACCAAGCCTTGAGACGGTAGAAAAAATTCTCGATCCTGAGGGGGCTCGCATCCCATCTTTTTACATAAACAACTCTTTTGAATCGCAACTTGGTGAGCTTCGTAAAAAGCAAATTAGTCTCGAATTTTTACTGGATGATGCTGAATCGTTATGAGCGAAGATGCTATTTTGTCGGGGCCCATGGAAGGAAGGGAGCAATTAAATATATGACTGATACAATGAAAGCGGCCAAAAAAATTCCTGCCAATACATC
>CAZTFJ010000160.1:2777-6445 GCA_964612255.1 uncultured Rikenellaceae bacterium
CGCTGGATGCAGAGACCGCACAAGCCATAGGAGAGGTCTTCAAAAAAGCAAATTAGGCTCGAATTTTTACTCGATGATGCTGACCCCGTCGCAAGTACCGAAGAGACACAACTTCTACAGCAACAGTCGGATGAGCTAAGGAATAGAATAACCGAGATAGAGGATAGGGTTCGACAGGATTTATCGGAGAAACTTTTTAATTTTGCCCCTGCGCTCGATAAGGCTCTTACAGCGGTGGGTAATATCGATATACTTTTAGCCAAGGCAGAGCAAGCAGTATCGGAAAAGTTAGTTATGCCCGAGGTGGATGGCGACAACACCTCCTATCAAGGGCTTTTTTATCCGCAGCTAAAAGCAACATTAGAGCACGAAAAAAAGCGGTATCAACCCATTGATGTTGATATTAATAAAGGAACTTGCTTAATTACCGGAGCCAATATGGCGGGTAAAACGGTATTGCTTAAAACTTTGGCTTTAAGCCAAGCGTTGTGTCAGTATGGTTTTTTTGTACCAGCAAGCTGTGCAAAAATTGCACTGGTTGAGCAAATCCTTTTTAGCATCGCCGATGAGCAATCGGAGCTGTCGGGGTTATCATCCTATGCCTCGGAAATGCTCAAGGTAAATAGTATTGTGCAGCAAGCCAAAAAGCAAAAAAAGCTATTGGTGTTAATTGATGAGCTTGCGCGAACAACTAACCCTACCGAGGGGCGTGCCATTGTAAGTGCAGTGGCAAATATTTTAGATAGTAGCAACGCAAGAGCTGTTATAACCACCCATTATAGTGGGCTAAGCACTAAGTGTCGCAAGCTAAGAGTAAAGGGATTTTTCGAAAAAGATACCAATGATTTAATTACAATAAAAAACATTGGTGATTACATAGATTATTCGTTAGTTGAAGACGATGGAGTTAATGTTCCGCATGAAGCATTAAAAATTGCTCAAATACTTGGCGTTGATAACGATATACTATCTGAGGCAGCCAACCATCTGAATGTGGAAAAGAGTGATAAATAAGATATTACAATAATTAAGAGGTGTTAATGTTATGCGAAAGAGTAAGTTAGGTCTCGATTTTGAGAAAGTAGAGTATGCAAAGGATATTTCTAAAAAAATTGCTGGCGATGTTCAGAGTTTTGTAGAAAATTACACAACAGTAGCCGTAGAGCGAACCCTTTGCCGTTTATTGGGTATTGATGGGGTTGATGACCATGAAGTTCCATTGCCAAATGTAGTGGTCGAATCACTAAAGGAGAACGGGGTACTCGGACAAGGTGCAATTTTTCATATTGGAAATGCAATGGTTGAAACAGGTTTAAAACCACAACAAATTGCAGAGCAAGTTGCAAACGGAAAGTTAAACATTGCCACCTTGCCAATTCATCCAAAGGAAAAAATTGATGCGGCTATTATGCCTGTGGTTCACGAAAATCTCGATAGAATTAAAGCGCGTAAGGCTCGCCGCGATAACTATCTGAATACCATAGGCGAAGGCCCAATGCCTTATTTGTATGTAATTGTGGCAACTGGTAATATCTACGAAGATGTAGTACAGGCGCAAGCCGCTGCCCGTCAGGGTGCCGACATTATTGCTGTAATTCGTACCACTGGGCAAAGTCTGCTCGATTATGTTCCTTATGGCGCTACCACAGAGGGCTTCGGAGGCACAATGGCTACGCAAGAGAATTTCAGCATCATGCGTAAAGCGCTCGATGAGGTTGGCGAAGAGGTTGGGCGTTACATCCGCCTTTGTAACTATTGTTCGGGTTTATGTATGCCCGAAATTGCTGCTATGGGTGCTTTTGAAGGTTTAGATGTAATGCTAAACGATGCTCTTTACGGAATTCTTTTCCGCGATATCAATATGCAGCGGACATTAATTGACCAGTACTTTTCGCGTATTATCAACGGATATGCGGGAGTAATAATTAATACTGGAGAGGATAATTACCTCACAACTTCTGATGCTTATGAGGAAGCCCATACCGTTTTAGCATCCGATCTTATTAACGAGCAATTGGCTTTAATTGCAGCAATTCCACCCGAGCAAATGGGCTTGGGGCATGCCTTTGAAATGGATCCTGAAATGGAAAACGGTTTCCTATACGAACTTGCCCAAGCGCAAATGATACGCGAAATATTTCCCGATGCACCGCTAAAGTACATGCCGCCCACCAAGTTTAAAACCGGTAACATTTTCCGTGGTCATATTCAGGATGCGCTTTTTAACCAGATTGCAATTTGGACCGGGCAGGGGCTTCAACTCTTGGGAATGCTCACCGAGGCAATTCACACCCCATTTATGGCCGACCGTTATTTAGCTATCGAGAATGCTAAGTACATTTTCAATAATATGAAGAATATTGGCGATGAGGTAGAGTTTAAAGAGAACGGACGAATCCGCAATCGTGCTAAAGAAGTGCTAGATAAAACAGTTGAATTGCTTGAAGTACTGCAGCATGAAGGGCTATTTAGCGCGCTTGAGCAAGGAAAGTTTGCGGGAGTTAAACGTCCGAAAAACGGAGGCAAAGGCCTTGCCGGTGTTGTAGAGCGAGGTGCTAACTATAGCAACCCATTTATTGAGTTAATGAAAAATCGTAAGTAGAATCGCAATAAAGAGATAGAAATTATGAGCGAAGGTTTATATTCGATGGAGGCGCGAGATTTTGATACCACTCAAGATCTTAAGAAAACAAAGCCCTATGGCGATACCATGAACGATGGTAAAACGCAGGTTAGTTTTACTCTTCCCGTTCCTTTTGGCAACGAGGCCATTGAAGCGGCAAAGCAGCTGATGAAAAAAATGGGTTTTAACGATCCTCAGGTGGTTTTTTACAAAGAGCTTACTAAAGGTTTCACCTTTTTTAATTGTTATGGTAGCTGCGTTCATACGGTCGATTTCACATCTATTCATGTACCTAAAGTTGAGTCAACAACTTGGGACATGGAGAAAACCGACGAGTATGTAAAAGAAAATATAGGTCGCAAATTGGTAATTGTAGGAGCCAGTACAGGTACCGATGCCCATACCGTAGGTATTGATGCCATTATGAATATGAAGGGTTATGCAGGTCACTATGGCTTGGAGCGTTATGCCGGTTTTGAGGCCTATAATTTGGGTAGCCAGGTAGAAAACGAGGAGTTTATTGCCAAGGCAATTGAGCTAAAAGCCGATGCTTTGCTCGTTTCGCAAACTGTTACGCAAAAGGATGTACACATTAAAAACCTTGTAGAGCTGGTTGAAATGCTCGAAGCCGAAGGGTTACGTAGTAAAGTTATTCTATGCTGTGGTGGCCCTCGCATAAGCCATGAGTTGGCCAAGGAGCTGGGTTACGATGCCGGCTTTGGTATGAATACTTATGCCGACGATGTTGCATCGTTTGTTGTACAGGAATACGTTCGTAGGAACAAGAAGTAAGCAAAATAATTATATACTATATCCTATTTTGTAGAATGGGATGTGGTTTTTCAATCTTTACCAGCAACATATTGCCACTATATGAATTAGCTTAAAAAGGGCGAGAAAACCTCTCGCCCTTTTTGCTACAATTTAATGTTGGTTAGTTTACCTTAATTATTTTTCTGTTTTGAATATCACCATTGGTGTAGTATAGGGTTACTATGTATGTGCCTGCGCAAATATTACCTGTACCAATTGTTGCAGAGAGGGC
>CAZTFJ010000160.1:6480-6845 GCA_964612255.1 uncultured Rikenellaceae bacterium
AGCTGCCCTGCAACATTGTTAATTGCAATACGCTGAACACCTTCTATTCCCTTACTCACAATTTTTTGGCCAAAGGGGTTTGGATAGATCTCAACATCCGAGAGCAATTCAACATTATTGCCAACTGCAACCAGCGTGATGGGGATATTCTTATTCTCACCACTAATGCTAAAGTTTCCACTGTGTTCCTCATAGCCAGTGGCCGTAACGCTATAGGTGTAATTACCGTTAGCCAAACTAGTGCTAGCCTCTCCGCTGGAGTTGGTGGTAATAACTTCGCTGTCAATACTAATTTCGGCATCTTCAATCGGCTCTTGCGTATTCGATTTAACAGTGAATGTTACGGTAAATGTTTCAGGTTGTTC
>CAZTFJ010000161.1:0-6811 GCA_964612255.1 uncultured Rikenellaceae bacterium
CTTGGACTATCGGGCGGTGTTGATAGCTCCGTAGCAGCGCTCCTGCTACACCAAGCCATTGCGAAAAACTTAACCTGCATTTTTGTTGATAACGGGCTACTCCGAAAAGATGAGTTTCAAGAGGTTCTTAATTCATACAAAACCCTGGGGCTTAACGTTATTGGAGTTGATGCCAAGCAAAGATTTTACGATGATTTGCAAGGTATATCGGACCCTGAGGCTAAACGCAAAAGCATTGGGAAAAATTTTATTGAAGTGTTCGACCAGGAGGCTCACAAAATAACCAACGTGAAATGGCTTGCACAGGGAACCATTTACCCCGATGTAATTGAATCTATTTCAGTGAACGGACCATCGGTTACCATTAAATCGCACCATAATGTTGGCGGTCTTCCCGAAAAAATGAACCTAAAAGTTGTGGAGCCGCTCAGACTCCTTTTTAAAGATGAGGTAAGACGAGTAGGAAACGAACTAGGTTTACCCGAAAACATCTTGCACCGCCACCCATTCCCGGGACCAGGCTTAGGCATTAGAGTTTTGGGCGAGGTTACCCCCGATAAAGTTCGCCTACTTCAGGAAGCCGACAGTATCTATATTAATGGGCTAAAACAAGCTGGCCTGTACGATAAGATTTGGCAAGCTGGCGCTATGCTACTCCCAGTTCAAACGGTTGGCGTAATGGGCGACGAAAGAACCTACGAGTATGTTGTTGCCCTTCGTGCAGTTACTTCAACCGATGGTATGACAGCCGACTGGTATCACCTACCATACGAGTTTATGGCAAAAGTTTCAAACGATATAATAAATAGAGTTAAAGGAATAAATAGGGTAGTTTACGACATTAGCTCAAAACCACCCGCCACCATTGAATGGGAATAACCCAAAACTTTTTGTGATTCTATACGTTTACCTAACATTATCATAATAGATATTAGGTATCACTAACAAAAAAGATATGACACGCAGAATTGTATCCATAATAACCATTTCCTTACTTACGCTAATATCGTATCAATCAATTGGCCAAAACGAGTCAAATATGGCCATTTATAAAATTGTGCGATTTATGCAGTTCGTTTCGGCCGATTATGTGGATACACTAGATATAGACAAAATGGCGGAAGAGGTTATTGTTAAAACGCTTCAAAACCTCGACCCACATTCTGTTTACATATCAAAAGAAGATGTTAGGGCCATGAACGAACCCCTTGAGGGCAAATTTGAAGGGATTGGAGTAGAATTCAACATCCTTAACGACACCCTTATGGTGGTTAACCCAATACCAGGAGGCCCATCGGAACGGGTGGGGATTTTTGCTGGCGACAGAATACTTACTATTGATGGCAAGAATGTGGCAGGCATTGGCCTTAAGAACAGCGATGTGTTTAAAATGCTACGTGGCGATAAGGGCACAAAGGTAACAGTTGAAATTAAACGCAAAGGGCTTGCCGAGCTAATTGAGTTTACCATAACTCGCGATAAAATTCCTATTCATAGTCTTGACGCATCTTACATGATTGACTCGCGGATTGGATACATTAAGCTCAATAGATTTGCCCTAACAACAGAGGAAGAGTTTATTGAAGCCCTTTCGGAGTTAAAAAAGCAAAATGTGCAGGATTTAATCCTCGATTTACGCGGAAATGGCGGAGGTTACCTTAATGCATCCGTTGCCCTGGCCGATCATTTCCTCCAAAACCACAAATTAATTGTGTACACCGAGGGTCGTTCTAATCCACGTACCGATTTTAACGCCACAGCCAGTGGTGAATTTACAAAGGGAAGGTTAGTAGTTCTTATCGACCAAGGTTCGGCCTCGGCCAGCGAAATTGTGGCAGGTGCAATTCAAGATTGGGATAGAGGAATTATAATTGGCCGTCGGTCATTTGGCAAAGGGCTAGTGCAAAATCAACTACCTCTGCCCGATGGCTCGATGATAAGGCTAACAGTTGCCCGCTACCACACCCCAACCGGCAGGGTAATACAAAAGCCTTACAACACATCGGAGCTCGATGAATACTACAACGATATTAATGAACGCTACGCCAATGGCGAGCTCTTTAATGTCGATAGCATTACAATACCCGATTCGCTTAAATACCAAACGCTGGTAAAAGGTAAAGCCGTTTATGGTGGTGGTGGTATAATGCCCGATATATTTATTCCTTTCGATACCACCTTTTACTCCGAATATTACGGAAAGATGATACGAATGGGAATACTTAATCAATTTGTACATACATATGTAGATAATAATCGAAAAGTTTTACAAGATAAGTACACTAACTTTAAAAAGTTTGACCAAAAATTCCAGATTACAGATAAAATTATGGATGAATTGGTTACCTTTGCCGAGAATTCGAAACTACCCTCCGATACAGAAGGACTAAAAACCTCTGGCGACGAGATGCGTAAACAGCTAAAAGCACTTATTGCCCAAAGCTTATTTTCTACTAATCAATATTTTCAAATCGTAAATCAGAACAATATGGCCCTCCAAAAAGCCATCGAGGTGTTAAATAACTGGGACAGTTACAAGCATCTTGTAAAAGAATAACCAAAACCTGGGAATCCCCCCGGGCTAAATTATCACCTGAAAAATGCCGTGCAATCGATATTCAGTGGAATATTGTATTAAACACATCAAAGGTGCTGTGCGTTGAGCCTGCCAAGGGATATTGCTATGGAATACCGTTATAATTAGATGTGGGGGCAAATAGTGTTCGCAACAAGTAACCAAACTAAATGGAAACCAAAACAGATTTTACACAGCTAGGGTTATCGGATGAAACCCTGAAAACAATCACGGCAAAAGGGTTCGAAAACCCTACCCCAATTCAACGGCTCTCAATCCCAGTACTTATTAATGAAGACTGCGACGTAATTGCTCAAGCACAAACCGGTACAGGTAAAACGGCAGCGTTTGGCCTACCCATTATCGAAAAGTTAAGCACAAACGCCAACAAGCACGTAAAAGCGCTAATTCTTGTGCCTACCCGCGAATTAGCACTGCAGGTTGCAGACGAAATTATTTCCTTTAGAGGAAATAGAGATATCACCGTAACTAGCCTTTACGGAGGTCAGTCAATATCGGAACAACAACGTCGCTTGCGCCGTGGATCCGATGTTGTGGTTGGCACACCAGGCCGAATTCTCGACCTTTTAAAAAGAAACGACCTAATTCTAGATAACCTTGAATGGGGCGTGCTCGACGAGGCCGATGAGATGCTTAATATGGGATTTATTGATGATATTGAGGAGATACTTAGCCACACCCCTGCAAGCAAGAGAATGCTACTATTCTCGGCCACCATGCCCGACCGAATTGTGAAACTGGCAGGCAAATTCATGAAATCGCCCAAGAAACTTACAGTGGGTAGCCAAACTCGCACCACTGACTTGGCCGACCAGATTTACTTTGAAGTACGCCGCGCCGATAAGTTTGATGCCCTAACCCGTATTATCGATATCGAGCCTGAATTCTACGGGCTGGTTTTCTGCCGAACCCGACTGGATGTTGATGAGCTATCGTCAAAAATGCTAGAAAGAGGATACGCCTGCGAAGGTCTACACGGCGACATATCGCAAGCACAGCGTGAAAAGACGCTTAAAAAATTCCGCAACAAGTTTATCAACATACTTATCGCCACCGATGTGGCTGCTCGTGGTATCGACATTTCCGATCTTACACACGTAATTAACTACAGCCTACCTCAAGACCCCGACTCGTATATCCACCGAATTGGACGTACAGGTAGGGCAGGCAAAGAGGGAACAGCCATCACTTTTATCACCCCAGATGAGTACCGCAAATTTGTTTTCTTTCAAAAAACCATAAAATCGAATATACGCAAGGAGGTACTTCCTAAACCTCAAGATATAATCGAAATAAAAAAGTTGAGAATTAAGGAAGAGCTACAAAACATTGTTGAAACTGAAAGCTATGCCGATTATTTGGGTATGGCCGAGGGTTTGCTTGAGGTAAATAGTCCTGAGGTTGCCCTGGCCGCACTGCTTCGCATGGCATTTAAAAACCAGCTAGAGGAAAGCAACTACTCCGAGATACGAAACTTTAAAGTTGACAACAAGGGTACATCACGTCTATTTATTGCCCTAGGCAAAAAAGATGGCATGAACCCTCGCAAAATTTCATCGTTTATTCGCGATAAGGTTCGCGTACCCGATAACAAGATAGATGATATTGGAGTTTTCGATGAGTTTTCGTTTGTAACCGTACCTTTTGCCGATGCAGAAGCCATTCTTAAAGCCTTCTCGAGCAATAAGCAAGGCGGAAAACCACTTGTAACCAAAGCAAAATCAAGATTATAACATTGTAAAACGGATATGGAGGACAAGAAAGAATTTATAGCCAAAACCCTACACGGGCTTGAAGAGCTACTAGCCGATGAACTCAGAACCATTGGTGCACAAGATGTACAAATTAAGAACCGAATGGTAAGTTTTAAGGGCGATACTGAAACTTTGTACCGAGCTAACTTTCAAACCCGCACGGCCACTCGAATACTTATGCCAATACATGAGTTTACTGCACGTAACGAGGAGGAATTGTACGGCTTGGCTAAAAAGTTTGACTGGACTAGCGTAATGGATCTATCGCATAAGTTTGCAGTAGATGCTACGGTAAATTCCGAAACCTTTACCCACTCGCATTACGTGGCTCTTAAACTAAAAGATGCTGTGGCCGATCATTTTAGGGATAGATTTGGCCGCAGGCCATTTGTTGACCCTAAGAAACCACACATCCAACTCCATATCCATATTTCAGAGCATGACTGCACTATTCTGCTCGACTCGTCTGGAGAATCGCTACACAAGCGCGGATACCGATTGCATCAGGATGTTGCTCCTATTAATGAGGTGCTTGCAGCAGGCCTTATAAAACTATCGGGATGGGATGGCGAAACGCCTTTTATTGACCCTATGTGCGGATCGGGAACCCTTCTAATTGAGGCAGCCCTTATTGCTAGAGGAATTGCCCCTGGCGTTTTTCGAAAGCATTTTGGGTTCGAAAACTGGTTGAACTTCGACAAAGATATCTTTGAAAAAGTGTTTAACGACGAAAGCTACGAGCGCGATGTTAATCCAACAATTATTGGAGGCGACTTATCAAAACGGGCTGTTGATATTGCCATTAGTAATTTCAAGAACGCAGGAATGAGTAAATTTATTGATATTGAAAAACGTTCAATATTTGACTTTTTCCCACCTGAAGGTCCTGGTGTAGCTATAACCAACCCACCCTATGGAGAGCGATTACGTAAAGAACAGCTAACCACTTTTTACAAGCAGATAGGCGATTGCTTTAAGCAGCGCTATATCGACTATAAGGTTTGGATGATTAGCGGAAACCAAGAAGCCCTCAAAAATTTTGGGCTACACCCATCAAAAACTTACACGTTATTCAATGGGCCACTAGAATGTAAATACCAGAAATTCGATATCTATTCGGGCAGCAAAAAGGCAAAATACAACGAGTAGCATTTTAGCAATTAATCATATTAGGCAGCATTTAGTAATTTTAAAGTGAATTAACTAAATGCTGTTTTTTATTCCCCCACTCATCACTTACAAGTATTGGTAATATTAATCACACCTTACTGTGCAAAAGAGTGTTAGTTAGCAAAAAAATAAACAAAAAACTGATTTTCCACAAAATGCACACATTTAAAAAGATTCAAATGTTTATGTTTGTATTTAAATAATTTGTACGCTAAGGCAAAAATTTGCAGTTACCTTACAAATTATTTTTATATTTGTTAAGCAAACCTAAAACCAAAAATTAAACCTAGCACCTCAATGACTCAGTTTATTGATTCATGCTTCGAAAAAATGACCCAAGGAGAGGTGCTCATCTCATATAAGGGGTCAATAAATGCCGATATTATTGCCGATACATTAAATCTGGTAGAAGCCAAGCTTGAGAATTCAGAAATACATAACAGCATAAAAAAGAAACTTTACAACGTACTTGTAGAAGGGTTACAAAACCTATATCATCACGTTGATATGCCCGATGAACTAGTACTGGACAATGACTCTGAATCGAACTTTGGAATATTTATTATTAACTTACTACCAGATAGTTTTAGAATATCAACAGGAAACTTCGTACAGCAGAATCGAATTAACACAATCAAAGAAAAAATTGATAAGATTAACTCCCTTTCGAGCGAAGAGTTAAAAGATTTTTATAAATTTGTTCTCAACAATCAAAAGTTTTCTGAAAAAGGTGGTGGTGGATTAGGACTTATTGATATTGCCAGGAAAACAAGTAACAAGCTGGAATATGACTTTTACAAGTACAATGAAAGTTATTATTTCTTTAATCTTACTGTATTTATTAACATATTGAAATAACACTCTGAAAAATATACAACTATGGAATTGATAAACATTGAAGGAACACCCAAAACGCCAACAGTTACTATGGATCCTAACTCTGGGGTTGTTGGTATTAAAGGCAGATCAATTCCTGAGAACTCAATTGAGTTCTACAAGCCAATAGTAGATTGGCTTGAGGAATATGCCAAAACTCCCCAACCCAAAACAGTGGTAAATGTGCAGCTGGAGTATTTTAACACCAGCTCGTCTAAATGCATTCTCGACGTTTTCAAAAAGTTGGAGTTGCTTAAAAAGGAACAAAACGAGGTAGTAATTAACTGGTACTACGAAGAGGACGATGAGGATATGCTCGAAGCTGGTGAAGACTATGAGTCTATCATTAAAGTGCCCTTTAAGATGATTCAAATTGTAGATTAGCACTAACTTATTTCACATTACTTTTCAAACC
>CAZTFJ010000162.1:0-229 GCA_964612255.1 uncultured Rikenellaceae bacterium
ATATCCAACATCCAACATCCAATATCCAACATCCAATATCCAACATCCAATATCTCTTTGTCAAACCAAAGGCTTATGGCTCATAAAACATCCTCTAACATATCTCAACCTATACCAAATGTCCATTTAAGATGGCATAGTGTAAAAAAATATAATTTTTAAATTGCATTATATCAATGGTATGCATAATTTCATTAAAAAAAATACCGTTTGGTTGTTACAAATATTC
>CAZTFJ010000162.1:324-3243 GCA_964612255.1 uncultured Rikenellaceae bacterium
CTAATTCAAAATGTTAAATTTAAAAATCTACTATCATGAAAAAATTATTTTTAATTGTTGCCATATTAGTATTTGCACACATTGCTAATGCACAGGTATTTATCGATGAGCTTTTTAATAAGTATGCGGGTAAACAAGGTTTCACTTCAGTAGTTATAGCACCTCAAGTTTTCAAACTACTAGCTTTTGTAGATGAATCTGATTCTGACCTTCAGTCCCTATCGGAAAAGTTGAACTCGTTTCGTATTCTTGTTTCTGAGGATAAAGCCATTGGTTTTACCGATGATATCAAAATTAAAATAGAAAAAATGAACTACCTTAACATTATGCAAGTTCTCGATGGCGAGCAAAAGGTAAATTTTTATGTTAAGCAAAATGGTGAAACGATTACCGATTTCATCCTCTTAGCCATCGACGGTAACGAGGAGGTGCTAATGTCTATTACAGGCAATATGAAGATGAAAGAGTTGGCAAACCTTGGCAAGTCGAAGGGGCTTGGCAAATCTGGACATCTATCGTTACTTAAGAGTTTAGAAGAAAAGTAGTTTTTTTCTCCAACCCTTTAACTGTATTAAGGGTTGGAGCACCATCTAAAATATTAACTTAATAAATCCAAAATGCTATGAAAAAGTCAATTCCATTTATATTTAGCCTGGCACTCTTGCTAATGGTTAGTTCGGCAAGTTGTTCACCTAAAGAATCGAATAATACACGTCCAGTTCTTAGGCATATTCTTAGTCAAGAGGATGTGAGAGCATACGTGTTACCTGGTTTTCTGGTTAGGTATGCAATGCTAGTTACCGAGGAGACTCGACAAATTAGACCTGCCCTAAGAGGGGTGTCATCATTTACCCTCTCAATTACAGAAAATTTGAGGGATGCAAAGAATGTTTTTACTCGGTTAAACCTCAAGCTTAAAGCGGCCAACTATTGTAACTACATGGAGGTAATTGATAGCGATGGCAAGATTACGATTAAGGCATTGGAGCGCGATGGGCATATTAGAGAAATAGTGATTATTGTAAACGATAATGAGTCGTTAGTATGCATAGGTTTGCGTGGAGATATTGACCCCGAAAATCTTTTGCTGCTGGTTTCAAACTTTGCGCAGGATAGCAAGTCTATTAAGGTATAAAGATTACCTAATTTGCATGACTGAGCAAGAATTTAAGCAGGTTGTACTCCCACTAAGCAGCAAGCTGTATAGTATTTGCCTTAGGGTGCTTCAAAATCAGCATGAAGCAAAGGATTGCCTACAAGATGTGTTTGTGAAGTTATGGACCAAAAGAGAATACTTAATGGAGGTGAAAAGCGTTGCCGCTTTTGCAACGACCGTAACAAAAAACTTGTGCCTCGACAGGATTAAGCTTCGCAAGCCAACAGTAGATATTGATAGCACTTTGTATGTTGAGAGTTCTTTTTACGCAAGCGAACAAGCAGTTCATGAAGACAATCGCTTGGCTTTGGTTGATAAAGCGGTAGCCCAGCTGCCAGCACAACAGCAGCAAATATTTAACTTAAGAGATATTGAAAATTTAGAGTTTGATGAAATTGCAGAAAGATTAGATTTATCCCCAGAGCATGTTAGGGTGTTACTATCAAGAGCCCGTAAACGAATTAGGGAAATTGTTGAAAAGGAGATAGCGAAACACAATGAATATGAGCGACATTGAAAAAAAGGTGAGAGCATTGCTCACAAAGTATTACCAAGGAAACACTTCCATTGAGGAGGAGGAGTTTTTAGTATGGTATTTTCACTCACATAATACACCAACCGATTTGTTGGTTGATAAGGAGGTGTTTGTTCCGCAGGTTAGCAAAGAGTTGGAGGGCGAAATGGAACAAATGGTATCCAATGCAATTGCTGGTGAATACTTTAGTGCACATGATAGGAAACCTAAAATTATTAAGCTAATTACTGCCTGGGCTGCAGCAGCATCGGTTATTATTATTTTAGGCTTAACATGGGCAATATCTAACAGAACAACCCAAAATGTTCTGGTTGATACTTTTGATGATCCTTACGAAGCGATGATGGAAACGAAACGCGTGCTTGCCCTCTTAGGGACATCAATAAATAAGGCGCAGGAAGAGATGCAGTCGTTACAAAAAATTCAACTTGCTGCGCATATGATGGAGCCAGTGCAAGATTTATCGAAAAATCTTAACCACCTAGAAAAGTTAAATGCCATAAATAAACCCAAGGAGCTGCCTTACCTAAAGCATTTTTTCGATACACAGAATAATAATAAAAACAAACCATATTGATATGAAAAGAATTATTGTACTGCTAGCGCTAATGGTTTTATCGCTAGCAAATTATGCCCAAAAATCGCCAGTTGATAAGCTGTTCGAGGAGTATTCTGGTAAAGAAGGTTACACATCGATTTACATATCGGAATACATGTTTACCCTTTTTGCCGACCTAAATTCCGCCGACGAAGAGTTTCAGGAAGTAGTTAAGGGGCTGTCGGGGATTAAAATTTTGGCGACAGAAAACCCGAAAATTGGAGTTAATTTTCATGAAATTATTATGAAAGACCTCCCCAAGAAGGATTACAAAGAGCTTATGGTTGTTCGCGAGAAAGATGAACACCTAACGTTTTTGGTAAAGGATGTTGGAGGTAAAATTGTTGAGCTTTTGCTTATCGTCGGAGGAGGCGACAATGTACTTATATCGATACAAGGAAAGGATATTAACCTTAAGAATATCTCAAACCTATCAAAATCAATGAACATTGAAGTGTTAGGGCCTTTGGAGAAGATATAGGATAATCTTTCTGTTTTTTTTAAGGGAAAAACAGTGGTAATTGTAGCGCATCGGTTAAGTACAGTGAAAGATGCTGATAAGATTGTTGTCCTGGACAATGGCAGGATTTCAGAAATAGGGACACACCAGTCATTGATTGAAAAAAATGG
>CAZTFJ010000162.1:3253-6809 GCA_964612255.1 uncultured Rikenellaceae bacterium
TACTATTCCCCAACCTAAATATTTATTGGTTGGGGAATTTTTGGTGTTTATTGGCAAGCAATTAGTTTAGCGTATAATTATTTTTGCTAGGTTTGCTCCCGCAAAATGGGCTATCAATTTATTATCAAAATTTAAAACTAATGCATCTATGCTAACACTTTTCGATGCAGCATTTTTCGATAGTAGTATTTATCTATACATTGTATTGCCACTACTTATCTTTTTTGCCAGAATTGTAGATGTTACCCTTGGTACAATGCGTATTATTTTTGTATCGAAGGGGCAACGGGTATTGGCTCCCATTCTTGGCTTTTTTGAGGTGTTTATTTGGATTATTGCCATTGGCAAAATAATGGGAAACCTCGATAATTATGCCTGTTACCTTGGGTATGCTGCTGGCTTTGCCACAGGCAACTGGGTTGGCATGAAGCTCGAAGAGCACTTGGCTATGGGCAGTATTTTGGTGCGTGCAATTGCGGCTAAGGATGGGAACTTACTTGTTAAAAAGCTAAGTGCCAACGGGTATGGTGCTACCCTTGTTGAGGGCGAAGGGAGTACAGGTAAGGTGCAGCTTATTTATTCCATTGTAAGCCGCGAAAACCTTAAGGAAGTTATTTCTATAATTGAGGAATTTAATCCTAAAACATTCTTTTCCATTGAAGATTTGAGAAAAGTAAATTCCGGAATATTTCCAGCCAAATCGCCAATTCATAAGCTCAACCCTTTTAGGCGATGGCGTAAGGGCAAGTAAATTTGAATGAACCAAAAAGGCCTGTTAATTCGCAGGCCTTTTTGGTTATTGGTTTATTGCGGTGTGAATTCTGGAGGTGTTTTGCGGTACCATTCTGTTTTATCCTGATAAGCTTTTCCAAGCAAAAGTAGCTGATCTTCTCTGTACCAATTGCCAATAAACGTGATGCTAGTTGGTAGCTCATTGGTTGAAAATCCATTGGGAATAGCCAGTGCTGGATGTCCCGTAAGGTTTGTCATAAGTAGTTGATTTCCATAAAAGCTAGGGGTAATAATTACATCTACCTTATCGAATATTTTCTCAAAATCTTCAATTAGTCGGGTTCTAATTCTGTTGGATTGCAGGTATTCAACAGCCGGTATAAATCGGGCCTTGCGGAAAAAGTTTGGCCAAGCCACCTTGCCTTGCCTTACCATTTTATCGTCCAAATTACTTAGGGTTAGGTGGCTAAAGGCAGTTGCCGCTTCCACGTCAAGAACTATGGATAGCACATCCATGGGGAGATGTTCGGGCAATTCAACTGGTACAAGGTTAATTCCTAAACTTTCAAGAACAGCAAGAGTAATGCTATCGTTCATTTTAAATCCATAATTCTCATTAAAATACGATTCTACGTATCCAACTCTAAGCTTAGTAACATCGCCTTTTAGGTTGATTTTTAGTGGCTGGTCAACAAGAGTTTTGTCCATATTATCAGTACCTGAAATGGCATTAATAACTATGGCACAATCCTGTGCAGTTCGGCAAAGGGGCCCAATTTTATCCATCGACCATGATAGTGCCATTGCCCCAGTTCGGCTAACCCTACCAAATGTGGGGCGTAAACCAGTTACTCCATTTACGGTTGATGGCGATACAATGGAACCCCAAGTTTCGGAACCAATGGCAAAGGGTACCAATCCAGCCGCTGTAGCCGAGGCAGAACCTGCCGACGATCCGCTTGAGCCCATATTCGTATTCCATGGGTTACGGGTTTTGCCTCCAAACCAAACGTCGCCCCAGGCCAATTCGCCCAGCGAGAGTTTAGCTACCAGAACCGCTCCTGCATTGTCGAGCTTAGTAATTACTGGCGATGTAATATCAGCAATTTGATTTTTGTAAATGGCCGATCCGAATGTAAATGGGTATCCCTTTAACGCCAGCAAATCTTTTACCCCATAAGGAATTCCATGGAGAGGTCCACGATACTTACCCTGTTTCAGCTCAGCATCCATAGCCCGAGCTTGCTCCAGAGCTCTCTCCTCTAGCAGAGTAATAACGCAATGTAGCTGCGGGTCGTGCTGTTTTAGCCTGTTGAGGTATAAAAGGGTTAACTCTTCCGACGAAATTTGTCCGCTTTTAATTAACTCCGATAGCTCAGACACTGTGTAAAAGCAAACATCCTCAATGTTTTGGGGTAATGTTACACCCTTGGGCATATCAAAATCGGTTACCTTACTATCGAAGTTGGGCGAGTAGCCCACAGGTACAGGAGAAAAAATTAGGGAAGGAGGTAGGTTGTTGGGTATATCGAATTTATGAATTGCTTTATATTTTTCGATATTCTGAATCAAATCGTCCGTAAGCGAGTCGCGTTCAGAATCAGTGAAATTAAGGTTAAAGAGCTTTTCTGCCGATATAATGCTGGTTTCAATTTGATTTCCTTTAATATAGTAGGCCACGTTTATTCCTATTGATAAAATCAGCAAAATCGATAGCAATAGAATAATAGTTGATTTTTTTTTCATGACTTTAGGGTTTCGGTTTTACATTAGGTTCAGCGGCAATTTAGCAACAAATAAATGTATGGCAGTAAATTCAATTCAATAATTTTAGAGTAAGTATAGAACTTTTAGTTTAATACTTTGTTTGTATTTAAATTTAAAATGATTAAACAGATGAAAAGACTTGTTATTATAGCACTAATAACCTTTAGCATGGTTTCAGTGGGATATGCTCAGCAAAAATCGCTACACAGTTTTACCGTAGAGACCATAAGGGGTGATGCTTTCGACCTTGCAAAGCTAAAAGGTAAAAAAGTTATGGTGGTTAACACGGCCTCAAAATGTGGGTTAACCCCTCAGTTTGAGCTGTTGGAGAAGCTATACAGACAATATAAAAATCGTAATTTTGTGATAGTAGGCTTTCCGGCTAACAATTTTATGAATCAGGAACCCGGAACAAACGAGGAAATAATTGAGTTCTGCACTCAAAATTACGGCGTTTCATTTCCAATGATGTCAAAGATATCGGTAAAGGGTAATGATATTCACCCACTATATCAATGGCTTACTCAAAAATCAGAGAATGGTGTGCTCGACTCAAAAGTAACATGGAATTTTCAGAAGTTCTTAATCGATGAAAATGGAAATCTGGTAAAATCTATACCCCCTCGCGAAAAACCAAACTCCGACGAAATAGTAAGTTGGATTACACAAAAATAGAATATTTTCAACTACATATCTTATTGGTTAGCGACTCGAACTTTTCGGGTCGCTTTTTTTGTGATGTAAATCATCATAAAAAACTGGTTCGGCCTTTAAACCTTTACTGCATTTGCTTTTCAAATATTTTGACAACAAACATTGGGGAACACATATCATTTTATTACCAACATGAACTGTAAACTAATACTATCTTTTCTTGTAGTATCAAGCATATTTATGCAGGCTCCTTATGCAATGCCTCAAAAGGAGTTGCCAGAGAACAGGAGAGTGGCAACCGCATACCGTATTGATGAGGCAATTCGAATTGATGGAACACTATCTGAATGATTCATAAATAACCAAATAATCTCTTGCCTTAAAAAGTTCTTTTGGAGATTTC
>CAZTFJ010000163.1:0-6187 GCA_964612255.1 uncultured Rikenellaceae bacterium
ACTGTTACACCCACGTTAGTATTAGCCAGCTCGGCATACAAAGCCTCAGTAAGTAACTTAACGGCTGCCTTAGACGCTCCGTAAATACTTTGCCCTGGCACTGGCAAAAATCCACCCATACTGGCAATATTGAGTATATGCGCTTCGGGCCGTTTCAATAGGTATGGCAAAAACGACTTAATCATATACAACGTACAAACAAAATCTACCATAAATACACGATTGATAGTTTCATAATCGAGGTCGTTTACCTTTACAAAGGGTTGAATAATTCCGGCATTGTTAATAATACCATCAATGCTGCCAAACTTATCAATTACTTGCTGTGGCAACGACTCAACGGCAGATTTATCGGTAATATTAACCACAAAAGTGGCAACCCTGCTGGCATTGCTACCTGCAAGTGTTACCGTTTCGGCTAACGATTCCTCATTAATATCAATTGCCACTACATTTGCATTGCGCTTAAGCAAGCCTAAAACTAGCTCGCGCCCAATTCCGCTACCACCACCGGTAACCAATATAGTTTTATTGTTTACTCTCATTGGGTTTACATTTTAGTAAAACAAATATGTACTACATTAATTATTAACAGATAATTAAGTAAACTGTTTACTTTAAGTCAAATTTTAAACAAAACTTAATTAATTGGATGGAGATTTAACTAACCAGAATGGAGTATGTTAAATAGAATTATAGGGTATTTTGAATGAAGCATTAAGTGGAAAACAAATCCAAACAAAACAATATTACATAAAGTACAAAATATATTAAATGATGTGAACAATCAGAGGCATCTAGTATTAATTTTGCGCCCAAATACTATTTGCTAAAAAAATGAAAAGAAGCCTAAAACTTAAAATTCTTGCAGGATTTATGTTGCTCATAGCCTTACTAGTGGTTGCTGGCACTGTTTCGGTTATTGAGTTTTTAAAGCTAAGCCACTCGGTAACTGCACTTATTGAAGATAACTACAAAACCATTGAGGCATCGAAAAAATTGCAAGAAGCTCTTGAGCGAAAGGATAGCGGAGTGCTGTTAATGCTAATGGGCGAACGCGACGAAGGACGAGCCATCATAAACTCGGCATCGAGAAATTATGCAAATGCTTTTGATGTTGTTAAAAACAACATAACCGAAACCAACGAGGAATATTACATCGATAGAATTGATTCGCTTTACAACCAATTCCACTCCAACGTACAGCAGGTTTTATACAACAATATAGAACAAGGCGATATGGCTTGGTACCAGGCAAATATATACCAATCGTTCTCTTTAGTTAAGCATGCTGTAGATGAACTAATGGAACTTAATCAGGCTAGTATGTACGAAGAGGCCACAATACTTAAAAACAAATCGCACAGAGCTATAATGCCCGGCATTGTTGCAATTGTTGGTGCACTAGTTTTTTCGTTACTACTAAGCTTTTTCATATCAAAATATTACATATCGCCATTAAGCTCCTTAGCCGATGCTATAAAGAGTTTTCACCCACGAGAAAAGTACTTAAGATCAAATATTAAGTCGGAAGATGAGATAAAAAAGATTGAGACAGAGGTGAACAACCTTATTATTAGACTGGTGAAATTTCATGAAGAGCAAACAAAGTAGGCTATGCGTAAGGAGGTTATTATAAAATTTATTGGGTATGTTCTGCTTTTCAACGCAGCCTTTCTCTTACTTGCAGCAATAATCTCGCTTGTAAACTCCGAAACATCATTTATCCCCCTACTTTTTAGCGGGTTGATATGTATAATTTTTGGAGTTTCCCCATTTATATTCGTAGAACCTCATAATCATATTAGTTTCAACGAGGGCCTAGTAATTGTAGTTGGCGGTTGGATTATTACCTGCATAATTGGTATGCTCCCATACTTAATGTGGGGTGGCGAATTTACGTTAGTTAACGCTTGGTTCGAAAGCGTTTCGGGTTTTACCACCACAGGGTCATCAATACTAAATAATATTGAGGCGCTACCTAAAGGGTTACTTTTTTGGCGCTCGGCAACCCACTGGATTGGGGGTGTTGGCATTATAATGTTTGTTCTACTCATTCTGCCACAATCATCGAGTACTAGGTTAACCTTGCTAAATGCCGAAATGAGCGAGCTCTCGAAGTACAACTTCAGATTTAAAGCTCGCAAAATTGTGCATGTACTTATCATTGTTTATGTTGGGCTCACCCTTATTCAAACCATTGCTTTAACTGTATCGGGGATGAGTTTTTTCGATGCAATAAATCACTCGTTTGCCACTATTGCCACGGGTGGCTTCTCAACAAAGAACACCAGCGTTGCTTCTTTCAATAGCCCTTTGATTGATACCATCATTATAGTATTTATGGTTCTATCGGGCATTCACTTTGGGTTGCTATACAGAACCTTCACGCTAAAAAACGAGAATATTTTTAGTTCGCCAGTTGTTAGGACTTTTCTTATTGTAATGATAATTGGAATAATTCTGGTTTCGGGTAAGCTTTACCTGACTGATACATACGATTTTTGGAACTCGTTACGGTACGGCGCATTTCAGGTAGTTTCGCTGGGCACAACCACTGGTTTTGCTACTGCCGACAGCGCTGCTTGGCCAGCATTTACTCATATCATACTAATATACTTTACTATACAATGCGCTATGGTTGGGTCGACCTCGGGCGGATTAAAGTTTGACAGAATTTACCTGTTCTTTAAATCGTTAAGAAAGCAACTAATCCTGCTACAGCACCCACGTGCAGTTGTTGTGCTAAGAATAAATAATAGGGTGGTAAGCGAACAGCTTGAAACGCTAACCTTGGTATTTATCATCTTATACTTCATCACGCTATTTGTTACAACGCTGGTTCTTACAATGCTTAACGTTGATTTATACACAGCATTTAGCGCATCGATAGCTACAATTGGGAATGTTGGGCCAGGTTTTGGCGAGGTAAGCTCGTTGTCGAACTTTGCCACAATTCCAGCATTGGGCAAATTTGTACTTAGCATTAACATGTTACTTGGCCGTCTTGAAATATTCAATATTATTGCCCTGCTGATGATACGAAAAGGGAATTAGATCTACCTAAGGATTTTACGTACAAAGGCTACTGTAAAATACGACATTAAGAACACCCCCATAAAACCTACCAGCCCACTAAGTATGCGACTGTATCCTAACGGTATAAAATCGCCATACCCAACAGTAAAGAAGGTAATTACAGAAAAGTACATTGATTTAAAGAAAAGCATAGGTTCTGGGTCGAGGCTGCTAACCACATCGCCAATACCAAGCATTGCGAAGAGACTATATAGCGACGAAAATATTATCTGAATAATGGCTATGCTAAATATTACTCGAGCTGGCGAAGTTGCGTAAAGCCCCATCCAATCGAAAACAAGCAATTTGAAGCTATACTTTGGGTAGGCTGCAATTTTACTAACTACCGATGATTTTAAATCTTTCTCAAGGATATTTTTTTGCACGCACCGCATATACTCAACGTAAGCCTTATCCTCGTCCTCGTATCGACCCAAGCCATTAAAGTTTTCTTTTAGCACCCTAAATTGCGAGGCTTTTTCATCGACAGATGTATTGGTTTGGCTATAAATCATCGATTTTACATTGTTGGTTTCCCATTGAACGTATAGCTTGCCAAGTAGCCTGAGCCCGGTGATATTAAAAACCTTAACATTGGGACTATCGCCAAACGAGTAGTAATCTACAATATCGCGGGCAATGCAGCCCCAAAGATCAATCTCATCAGCAGAATCAACGTTCAAATTAAGGGTACCGTTAAACTGACATCGATTAAATGTAAGCTTACGGAAAATGCCATCGGAAAAATTGATGCTTCCCGGAAAAACAACCTTTTCGAAGGTCATATCGGCCTGATTGCCCTCAAACAGCTCAAACGAAACATTTTGTGCTCCAAAGTTTGACTTCAGAAAAGTAATTTTTCCACGCTTAAGTTGGGCACCCTCAAAGGTAACCTCGCCTTGCGAAAACTGACAGCGATTAAAGCTAGTTCGGCCATCGCCAAACTCTACATTCCGAAAATCTATTCGGCCAGGGCCAAAGTCGGTCTGGTCGAACGAAACATTTCCCTTGCCAAATTTGGCATAACGAAAATCTTCCTTGCCATCGCCAAAACGTGCCACCTTAAAGCTCACATTACTATTATTGAACTGCGTATTAACAAACGATACGTTCCCATCGCCAAAATCGGTATTGGTAAAAATTACCTCACCATTACCAAAATTGGTATCCTGAAAATCGATACTACTAGCAACAATATTAGTATTTTTAAAACTAAACAAATTACCCTTAACAAGGCACTGGCCTATATCAATTCTGTCGGCTCTTAAAAATGCATCGTTAAGCAGTAAGTCTTGCGTATAAAACTCCGCCTCACGAAAATTTATGGATGCTGCCACAATGGTAATATTCTCCAGACTAAAAGAGTCGCCATGAACCTGCGCAAAGGAAAAATCGACATCGAACTTTGAGCAGAAAAATGCATTTTGAGCCGAGAAATGGTGCAGCTCTATTTGAGAAAACTTATCGCGTAGTAAGTACCTGCGACATGCTGTAAGCGAAAACCCCTGAATAAAACAGCTGTCGAGATTTAACGGCTGGTTACTTCCAATGCTTTCGTATATCTCCTCAAGACTAGGCACAGCAAGGTTTAACTCCTCAATAACCTTATCTTCTTTCGAAAAAAGAGTAATCTGCGCTGTTCGGGTTGTTGAAAACCCGTCGGCTCTGAAAAAAGGCTTATCGACAATTTTTACCTGATACGAGTGAAATGACCTTGCCATATGATTTGGTTGTTTTTCAAAAGTAGCTAATTATTAACCATGTGCAAACACTTACTACTTATTTTTAGATAATTCAAATTAACCCACATTGCCCCATATCAGTTTCTTTTTGATGTTATAACTGTTTAGTTTGGAAGTCGGAAGTCGGAAGTCGAAAGTCTAAAAGTCTAAAGTCTAAAAGTCTAAAGTCACAAGGTGTAGGTCGAAAGACGAAATTTACCGAAAACCGATTACCGATCACCGATCACTGACAACTGACAACTAACAACTGTCAACTCAATCATCCAAACGCGGACGCTGACAGGAGCTTCGCACCCTGTCAGGTCTTTCCAACCCGCAACTCGTAACTAAACCTCACCTCCTACCCTAACCGCTTTCTGCACCCCCTTAATTCTGCCAAGGCGATACAGCAGGGTTTCCAAATGCTTTGTATCCGACACAAAAACCTGAATACGTCCCTCAAACATCCCGTTTGACGAGTCCATTGAGAACGAGCGCATATTCACCTTTAAATCCTTGCTAATGAGTTCCGAAATTCGGTTTACAATACCCAGCTCATCAAAACCCACAATCTTTATAGTGGTTTGGAAAGATGTATCGGCCTTGGTCTCCTTCCACTTGGCATTAACTACCCGGTAACCATATTTTCTGTGAAGTTGAGCAGCGTTTGGGCAGCTGGTACGGTGTATCTTTATGCCCTCATTAATGGTTACAAACCCAAAAATGCTATCGCCAAAAATTGGATTACAACACTTTGCCAGCTTGTAATCAACATCAACCAGCCGTTCGTCAATCACCAAATAATCTGCCGACAAATCATCTTTTGCCTCAACCTCCTTCGTTTTGTTTGATTCATCTGGCACCCGAGGCTTATCACTCTCAATCACTTCTGGTTTAACCAGCACGCTTTTTAGCTCGGTAAGGTTAACCCGCTCAAGCGATATTAGTTCAAACAGCTCGGCGCTATTCTTTAGCTTTAAATGTTTTTGCAGCAAAGTAATCGCCTCATCTGTATCGGTAATCTTCCAATTTTTAAGCCTTCGGTATAACATCTCCTTACCCAAGCTCAGCTGCTTGTTCTTATCCTCGCGCAGGCATTGCTTAATCTTGTTACGCGCTTTGCTGGTAACCACAATCTGCAGCCAATCGGTTTTGGGTTTCTGGTTTTTTGATGTAATGATCTGCACCACATCGCCATTTTTAAGCGGTTGCTTAATGGGCACATTTCGCCCATTCACCTTGGCACCAACACATTTGCTCCCCACATCGGAGTGGATATCGAAAGCAAAATCGAGCACGGTTGCCCCCTGCGGATATTTACGCAAGTCGCCATTGGGCGTAAAAGCAAAAACCTCCTTTTTATACAGATTTAGGTTAAACTGATTTAC
>CAZTFJ010000163.1:6197-6772 GCA_964612255.1 uncultured Rikenellaceae bacterium
AAAGGATCTAGTAAAAGCCTATGCCAGTACAAATTCCTCGGGGGCACTAACGGGTGTTTCTAGTATTTCGCGAACCTTCTCAACCCATTGGTCAAGCCCTTTATCCTGCTTTATGCCCTTATACTTCCAATGCGCAGCAAGGCCACGCTCGGCAATTTCGTCCATCCTTTTTGAGCGTATTTGCACCTCAACCCATTTGCCCTCGGGGCCAACAACGGTAGTGTGCAACGATTCGTAACCATTGCTCTTAGGTACCGATATCCAATCGCGCAAACGCTCGGGATTTGGGGTATATGCATCGGTAATTATGGAATACACCTGCCAGCAATCGGATTTTTCGCGCTCGGGCGGGCTTTTTAAAATTACCCTAATGGCAAAAACATCGTATACCTGATCGAACCCCACGCCCTGCTTTTGCATCTTTTTACATATAGAATAAACCGCCTTGGGTCGGCCCTTGATATCGAATTCGAACCCTCTTTTTTCCAGTTCCCCCTCACTTGGTGCAATAAATTCGCGAATAAACTTATTACGGCGCGTGGTGGTATTTTTCAGCTTGCGCAAAATCATCCTGT
>CAZTFJ010000164.1:0-5728 GCA_964612255.1 uncultured Rikenellaceae bacterium
CGATGGCGTTAAGGATATTCTTAAAGAATACGAGTAGCAATATTGTTATTAAAAAAAAGGGCAACCATTTTGGGTGCCCTTTTTTTTGAAATTAAAACTACTAATACCTTTCCCTCTCAAAGTATTCGGTATGCAACAACTTGTGCGAGAGGTGTCCGTAAGGTTCGCCAAGAAATTCCTTGTAGATTTGAATAATCTCGGGGTTCTCGTGCGATTTACGTATCGGCATCGATGCGTCCTCGGCGTAGATAGCCTCAACACGTTTCTGGCGAATTTCTGGAGTGGTAGGTATGGGTTGTCCGCCACCGCCCAAGCATCCACCGGGGCATGCCATTATCTCAATAAAATGGTATTCGGCTTTGCCTTGTTTTACCTTATCCATAACCTGTCGGGCATTCGATAGCCCGTGGGCTACGCAGCACTTAACCTCAACACCCTCAAGAAACTTATACTCAGGAACAGTTCCTTCAATCTTAACAGATGCTTCTCTAACGCCCTCAAGTCCTCGAACGGGAGTGATGTTAAGCCCCTCAAACGGTACTTCGCGTCCTGTTACTAGCTCGTAAACAGTTCTTAGCGCTGCTTCCATTACACCACCAGTAGCACCAAAAATTACTCCGGCTCCTGTAGATTCTCCCATAAATGAGTCGTACTTTTCTTCGGGAAGCGTTGCAAATTCAATACCTGCCTGTTTTACCATAATGGCTAGCTCGCGGGTTGTAAGTACGTAATCAACATCTTTGTAACCACTGTCGCGCATCTCGGGTCTGTCGGCCTCGTACTTTTTGGCTGTACAGGGCATAATCGATACGCTAACAATTTTTTCGGGGTCAACCTCAACCTTTTTAGCATAAAAAGTTTTTACCAGCGAACCAAACATTTGCTGTGGCGACTTACAGGTTGACATATGTGCCCTCATGTCTGGGTATAAATGCTCAAAAAACTTAACCCAGCCGGGAGAACAGCTTGTAGTCATTGGCAACGGATCCTTGTTGTCATTGTCAACCAGGATGCTTTTCAGCCTGTGTAAAAGCTCGGTGCCTTCTTCCATAATGGTAAGGTCGGCGGTAAAGTCTGTGTCGAGAACCGAGTTAAACCCTAAACGGCGTAAAGCAGCTACCATTTTGCCAGTAACCCTCTCGCCGGGGTTTAGCTCAAGCGCTTCGCCTAAACCAATACGGACTGCTGGTGCAGTTTGCACTACAACATGCTTTTCGGGGTCGGCAATAGCATCCCAAACCTCTTCAATGTAGTTACGTTCGGTTAGTGCTCCTGTGGGGCAGTGAATAACGCATTGCCCACAGTTAGTACAAACTACTTCGCTAATTGGTTTGTCGAAAAATGTAGAAATTTTCATATGGTCACCCTTATGGGCAACGGTAAGGGCACCAACGCTTTGAAGCTCTTCGCAAGTTCTCACACAACGCTGGCAGCGAATACATCTGCTGTCGTCTTTAACAATTGATGGTGAAAAATTGTCGATAGTGTACTCCTTGCTGTGGTATAGGTCGATAAAATCCTGATTAGTAATTTTGTACTCAGCAGCAAGATCTTGAAGTTCACAATTACCATTTTTGTAGCACTTAGTACAGTCGGCGTTGTGCTCCGAGAGGAGTAGCTCTATAATATGCTTGCGCGAGTTACGCACTAGCAAGCTGTTGGTTAGCACATCCATACCTTCCCAAACGGGAGTAGCGCAGGCCGCAAAAAGCTTGCTAACGCCTACCACTTCAACCACGCATACTCTACAGTTTCCGGCAATGCAAAGGTCTTTGTGGTAGCATAGTACAGGGATTTTTATGCCTAGCTGTTGGGCCGCTTCGTGAATTGTTGTTCCCTCTTCAACAGTAAGAGGCGAGCCATTTATCGTTAAGTTTATCTTCTTTTTCATAGTCGGTCTGTTTTAGTAAATCATCTCTTCGCGGAAATTTTCAACAATCGATTGGAATGAGTTGGCCACCGATTGCCCTAGGCCACACTTGGCAGTGCTCTTCATGGTTTCGCTAAGGGCAAGGAGTTTATCAAGATAAGATGCAGGTTTCTCGCCACGCTTAACGGCACGGCTTCCTTCAAGCAGCTGCTGAGTACCTACACGGCATGGCGTACACTGTCCGCATGATTCCTCGGTAAAAAATTCGAGGTAGTTGGTAAGCAGGTTGAACATTGAGCGCGAGCTGTTAAAAAGCATCATCGATCCTCCTGTAGGAAGAGAGATGCCAGTTAGCTTACCTTGGTAGCCAATGTGAGTTTCTCTGAATTTTTTGCGAGGTACGCAGAAACCAGATGCTCCACCAACCTGAACCGCTTTGGTATCGCCATCGCCAAAATCGTTGGCAAAATCTTCAACGGTCATACCAAGTTCAAGCTCGTAAATTCCTGGGATTGGAGTATCGCCAGAAATGGAGAAAAGTTTCGAGCCATGGCTATCCTGAACACCTAGCTCGTGAAATTTGCTAGCTCCGTATTGGAAAATGGTGAAGGTGTGGGTTAGCGTTTCCACATTGTTTATCACGGTTGGCTTACCTAGATAGCCCATTTCGCTGGGGTAGGGAGGTTTGTTGCGAGGCTCGCCACGTTTTCCTTCCATCGACTCGAAAAGGGCGCTCTCTTCGCCGCAGATGTAAGCACCATATCCCAAGAAAATTTTCACTTTAAATTCAAAACCAAGCGTTTTCAGGTACTCATGGAACTCGTCGATAATTGCATTCAAATCCTTAGTAAGATAGTTGTACTCCTTACGTAGGTAGATGAAACCTTCTTTTGCGCCAATAATTTTACCGCAAAGAGCCATGCCGGTAAGCACTTTGTGAGGAACTTGCGTTAAAATTTCTCTATCCTTAAATGTGCCCGGTTCGCCCTCGTCGGCGTTACAAATTACATATTTTACATCCGATTTTGATTCGGAAGTAAGTTTCCATTTTAATCCGGTAGGAAAGCCTGCGCCGCCACGACCCTTTAGGCCCGATGCAATGAGCTCGTTAATTAGCTCATCGTTCGATTTTTGCAATGCTTTTTTCAGAAACCCTTTGTAATCGGCGTCATCCTTAAAAATTAGGTCGATTCGTTTTAATATGTTTTTTCCCATGGTGAGTATCAATTTGTGGTTGAAGGTTAATCGCGCTGTTTGTACTCTGTAATGATTTTATGCACTTTTTCAACAGTAAGTTCGGTGTGAACGTCGTCGTTTATTAGCATTGCTGGTGCTTTGTGACACCAACCTATACAGTTAGTCTCAAGCAGGGTGAACTTTTTGTCTGGAGTAGTTTCGCCAAGCTTAATCTTTAGGGCTTCTTCAAGAGCCAACAGTATTTGGTTTTTACCTTTCATGTAGCATGATATAGTTTTGCACACCCTAATGATATACTTCCCTTTGGGAGTGGTGTCCATAAAGCTGTAAAAGGTAGCTGTGCCATATACTTCGGCCGACGAAAGCCCCATCTCTTCGGCGATAACTTTCATGGCGTACTCGCTTACGTAATGCTCGCTTTCGGCAACGCCTTGCAGAATAGGAAGGAGGTTTTCTCTGGTCTTTCCATGTTTTTTGACAAGCTCCTTAACTTTCCCTTTTATTACATCCATATTTTAAGGTATTAGATTGGTGAATATGTTATTAAATAAGGTTCCATATTCAAAATAATGTTTTGTAACACAATGTTTGTAATGATAAAAGTCATATAATATCTTATTTATATATAATATAAATAAAAAGATAAGGCCAGAAGGCTTGATATTAGGCTGCTGGGATGGGGTGATTGTAAAATATGCTAAATCTCATTTTTTTTATAAAACTTAATATTTTAGTTTGTGCTAAGCATAAAATTAATCCATCAACACTAAAATGTAAAGCTATGAACAACGCATTGTACAACTTTCAGACTCCTGGCAATGAAAGAATTTACGACTATCTAAAGGGTAGTCCAGAGAGAATTGCCCTTGAAGCAGAGCTTAAAAGGCAATCGACTACTGAAATTGAAATTCCTCTAATTATTGGTGGGAAAGAGATTAAAACTGGGGTAACCGATACAGTGGTTATGCCTCACAATCATTCTGTTGTATTGGCCAAATATCATAAGGCAACAGAAAAGGAAGTGCAAATGGCTATTGATAGCGCAATGGAAGCTCACAAGTCATGGTCAACTTTAGAGTGGACCGTTAGGGCCTCTATTCTGCTTAAGGCTGCTGAGTTAATGTCGACAAAGTATCGTGCTATTCTTAGCGCTGCTACAATGCTTGGTCAGAGTAAAAATATTTATCAGTCGGAGATTGATGCTGTTTGCGAAACCATCGATTTTTTGAAGTACAATGCTTGGTTTGCTGGTAAAATTTACCAGTCGCAACCCAAATCGGCGGTTAACCAGATTAATAGCATGGAGTACCGTGCGCTTGAAGGTTTTGTTTTTGCCGTTAGTCCATTCAACTTTACCTCAATTGCATCGAACCTAAATATGGCTCCTGTGCTTATGGGTAATACAACTGTTTGGAAACCTGCAACCACCTCCTTATTGTCGAACTACTACCTTATGAAGATTTTTATGGAGGCCGGATTACCTGCTGGCGTTATTAACTTTGTGCCTGGTAGCGGTGCGGTTATCGGAAAAGGCGTTATGGCTTCAAAAGATTTAGGTGGTATTCACTTTACCGGTTCAAACGGAACGTTCAATCACCTTTGGGGAACCGTTTCGCAGAATTTGGCAAACTACAAGTCGTACCCTCGATTAGTTGGTGAGACTGGTGGTAAGGACTTTATCTTTGTTCACCCATCGGCCGATGTTGCTGAGGTAGCTGTTAACGCCGTTAGGGGAGCCTTCGAATTCCAAGGTCAGAAATGTTCTGCCGCATCGCGTATGTACGTGCCCAAGTCGCTTTGGCCTTCAATTAAGAAGATGGTAGTTGAAATGACCGAGGATATTAAAATGGGCGATGTGATGGATCCTCAGAACTTCATGAATGCTGTTATCGACAGAAAATCGTTCGACAATATTGTTAGCTACATTGAGCATGCTAAAGCATCGGCAGAGGCCGAAATTATTACTGGCGGAACTTACGACGATAGCGTAGGCTATTTCATTCGCCCAACGATAATTGAAACTACCAACCCTAGGTACAAGTCGATGGAAGAAGAGATTTTTGGCCCTGTACTTACTGTGTATGTTTATGAGGACAAGGATGTTGAACAAGCTGCTGAGCTGCTCGATACTACATCGCCTTACGCATTAACAGGGGCTATTTTTGGTAGAGATAGAATTGCTCTAACCGCGCTTTGCGATAAGTTCCGCTACGCTGCAGGTAATTTCTATATCAACGACAAGCCCACAGGTGCGGTTGTAGGAATGCAGCCTTTTGGTGGCTCGCGCGCGTCGGGTACCAACGATAAGGCAGGTGGTGAGTTTAACCTAATTCGCTGGGTAAGCCCACGTACCATTAAGGAAACTTTTGTAAGCCCTACCGATTATAGGTATCCTTACATGATGGAGTAGTTTTGCAATTTTTTGCAAAATATAAAACCTTGAAAGAGGCATTAAAACATTTTTAACTGGCTCATTGCGTTAGCTTTGGGTTTCAAATAAAAAAGTTTTACCTAAACTGATAAACGCCGGCAAATTTGTCGGCGTTTTTTAGTTAGCCCTAATTAAACCCAAATTTAGCTAACGCTGAGCTACGCTTCGCTCCGGTTGTCATTATCGATTCTTTTTCTAATGACCATCATTAGAAAAAGACACGACGAATG
>CAZTFJ010000164.1:5752-6756 GCA_964612255.1 uncultured Rikenellaceae bacterium
TTTTTTTTAAACGATTTGCTATTAAAATCAAGAGTACTTTTACCGCTTATTTTAAAACATTTTAATTTTAATTGTTACCAGATGAACATTTTTTGTGGAAGTCTTCCTTTCCGACTACAGGAGTCTGAGTTAAAGGAGTTTTTTGAAGAGTACGGCGAAGTATCGGCAGCCAGAATTATTACCGACAAGTTCTCCGGAAGAAGTAAAGGCTTTGGATTTATTGAGATGCCCGACGATGAGCAAGCTCGCAAAGCTATTGAGGAACTTGACGGCGCCGAGGTTGATGGCCGTACTATCGTAGTTAACCAAGCTCAGGAAAGGACAGAATCCAGAGGTGGCAACGGCGGAGGTTTCAGAGGTGGAAACCAACGCAGTGGTGGCTACAACAAGGGTGGTTTTAACCGCGGTGGCGGAAGACCCCAAGGACGTAGATCAGAGTACTAGTCCTTTTTTGTTCCCAGTTTTTTGTGTCTGTTAAGTACCCTTGTGCGGTTCTTACGCGTTTTAGCTAAAACGCACTAACTTGTTCCCAGTAGGTGTTGCATTAGCAACACATCAGCATAGAGACCATTCTTTTTTAGGGATGGTCTTTTTTTATACTTTTCTGTTTTGTGTGGCGGTTGTTACCAGACTTAACTATTGTTTTACACCTATGAGCATAAGGTGTGCTAGCCTAAAATTGCATCTTTTTTCCTTAGCAATGAACGGGGCGTATGTTTATATCATAAAATGGAAGTGAACTACCACGCTCAATTGCCCACCAATAGCGAAAGGTGTTCTAAATCACCGTTTTTTTATGCTAGTAAAATATGTAAATAGGTAAATCCGAATTATCTTTGTACCGACAAACAGAAAAAGAGAGAGGTAGGGCCAAAAATTTTTGATGATGCAAATCACTTTTAATTTTTTACCTCTTTTGAAACAAATAATTGTTTTTTTCGTTTTTCATAGTGTAACACAACCTGATTTTTAGGGTTTATAGTTGGTTTCAGGTTAGTTGCTTT